>JAWLHD010000178.1:0-7813 GCA_041690555.1 Anaerohalosphaeraceae bacterium | reverse complement strand
TCGACTTCGGCGACGGTCTCCATCCCGAGCAGGGTCTGCGCCACACGGTTCGCGTCGGCGATGGACTTGCCGGGGAGGGAACGCTTCATATCCGGTATCTGTGCCGGCTCGACACTGAATACCCGGAAACCCACACCGAGAAAGAAATCGAGCATTGCCGGGTCCGCGGCGGCATCTCCGCACATGGAAATTGGGGTTTCATGCTGCGCCGCTGCCCGGGCAACCCGCGCGAGGACCCGAAGCACGGCGGGGTGGTAGTCTTTGTACATGAAGCCGATGCGCTCATTGGTGCGATCCACGGCAAGCATATACATCACCAAATCGTTGGTGCCGACCGACAGGAAGTCCACCTCCGCGGCGAATGCGTCGATGAGTTGAAGCACCGAAGGCAGCTCCACCATCATGCCCACCGCCGGCGAGCCGTTGTGCTCGATGCCCGCGGCCGCGAGCTCCTTGATGCACGAATACACCACCGCCCGGGCCTGCACGAAGTCCTCCACGGACGAGATCATCGGAAACATGGTGCGAACGTCGGCATCGGCGCCGGCCCGCAGGATCGCGCGGATCTGCTTGGAGAACACGTCCTTGTTCTCCAGCGAAAACCGTATGCTCCTCATTCCCATCCCCGGGTTAAGCTCGTGAGCATTGTGATAGTAGCTCAGCACCTTGTCGCCGCCGATGTCCAGCGTGCGGAAAGAGATCGGCTTGCCCGCCATGCTTTCCACGAGCCGCCGATACGTAACGTACTGCTCCTGCTCCGACGGAAAATCGTTGCGAATGATAAACGGAAACTCCGTGCGATAGAGTCCGACGCCCGCGCAGTTGGCCTCCTGCGCGACCGCGGCGTCGCTGAGCAGGTTGATGTTCGCCATCAGCCGAATCTCCACTCCGTCGCGCGTCGTCGTCCGCTCCTTTATCGCGCCCCTGCCCGCGCTCACCGTCGCCCGGGCGCGATTGCGCTCCTCGAAGCGCGCCACGACCTCGCCCGGCGGATTGACATATACGCTGCCCGCATCGGCGTCGATGAGAACGAAGGCCTTTTCCTGAATATCCATCAGCGACGGCTGGCTGGCGATCACCATCGGAATCTGCAGCGACCGCGCCAGAATCGACAAATGACTGGTCACCCCCCCGCTGACCATGACGATCCCCTGCACGTTCTCGGACGACATTTTCAGCAGGTCCGACGGAAACAGCTCCCTCGCCACAACGATGCAGTTGTGATAATCGGCCAGCTCTTCGACGTGTCCCGTGAGGTTGCCCACGATGCGAACCGCAAGGTCCTCGATGTCCTGCACCTTCTCCCTGAAGTAACTGTCCCTTGCCGCCGCGAAGGTCTCGATGTGCTCCCTGGCGACCCTCAGCACGGCCTGCGGCGCGGCGGCGCCTTCGGCGATGAGCCTCTTCATCGGATCAATAAACTTGCGGTCCTTGAGGATCAGCAGGTGCGACGCAAATATCAGCGACGCGGCATCAGAGAGTTTCTCCTCCACCTCATGCTGCAACTGCTCCAACTGCTCGGCCGTCTCAGCGAGCGCCTTGTCAAGGTCTTCAGCCGTCTGCCCCGGCTCGAAAGCCGTCAGCAGCAGGTCCGCGAACCGGCGATGAGTGTCAACGATGCGCGCCTCCGCGTAGGCGTAACCGCGAGAGGCAGTCTTGCCCTTTATGAAGCGCAGTTGAGCCCCCGGCGCAGCGGGCCGGCAGACCGGCGATGAGTCGCGCGTCATCAAAAAGCGGGCGTTCTCAATGACGTTGGCAAGCGGAGATGCGATCGCCTTGCACGTCAGTTCGTCTTCCTCCGTGAACGGATGCTGCGCCTTTCGCTGCAGCACCAGCACGCCAATCCGCGTCAGACCGCGGAGGATCGGCACCGCCATGAAACTCTCAAACCGTTCCTCGCCCGTGCCGGCGAAGTACTTGTATTGCGGGTGCCGGCTTGCGTTCTCCACACGAATGCAGCGGCGCTCCTCAAGCGCCTTGCCGGTCAGCCCCTCGCCCAGACGCATGCACACGTCGCCGATAGCGTGGATCGAAAGACCCCGCGTCGCGCGAAGCATGAGCACCCGGTCCGACTCGTCATATGTGTAGATCGAAGCAACGTCGACGTCAAGGTGCCTGGCCGCCATGTCCACGGTCTGCTGCAGAAAGTTCTCCACGCTGACGCTGTCGTGAAACAGGTGGTTCAGTTCGCCGATATCGCATAGAAGTTGAATGTGCCCCATACCTGTCGCTGCCTAAACGCCTGTCCCGCCGCGCAATATGGCGGCATTTCGCCCATACAGAATAATATCGGCCAGAACCATCGCTGCATTAAGGATATAAAAGCCGATCACGTAGTCCGGTGTGCCCGAAAGTTTGTAGGCGATACCGCAAAGATAGCCCGCAAGCACGATGATCAAAAACAGCAGGCTCTTGCCCGCCGTCGTCCGTGACGTCCAGGACTTGTATATGCTTACCGGCCACGCCGCCCCGAAACATACCAGCATCGCCACTTCAAAGATACTGCTCATCGACTAATCCCTGATGCCCAGATCGTCCTTTGTGAGAATGCTCTCGAACGCGTAGCCTGCCGCCGCGATGTTCTCGCCGGCGCCCTGCTTGCGATCGATGACGGCGACTATCTTCTTGACCGTCGCGCCCGCCTCAGTGATGACCTTGGCCGCCTCCAGCACCTGCCCGCCCGTCGTGGCAATGTCCTCCACCAGCAGCACCACGTCGCCGGCCTTGAGCACCCCCTCCACCATCTTGGACGTGCCGTAATCCTTCTTGCTGTTCCGCACGATGATCCAGTTGCGTCCCGACGCCATCGCCGTCGCCGCCGCCAGCGCAACGCCGCCGAGTTCGGCCCCGGCGACAACGTTCACGTCAATGTCAATGTGCCGGGCAAATTCATCGCCCAGCGCACGCAGTATGTCCGGACACGTCTCGAAAAGGTACTTGTCCAGGTAATACTTGCTCCGCTTGCCGCTGCGAAGCACGAAGTCGCCCTCAAGATAGGCCGTCTCCTTGATCCGCTTGATAAGTTCATCTCTGGTCACTTCAATCTCCCAAATCCTTTAGACTTTAAGGTCTACTTTTCTGTCCAGGTCCGCCGCGTACTTCTTCCGCACGGGTTCCACGTGCGCCGCGATGAATTCATCCACCTGCTGCGGAGCCCGTCCCACGTAGGCGGCCGCATCAAGCACTTCCGCCAGGTCCACCTTCGCAAAGTCCGGGTCGCCCATCAGCCGCTCAATCAAGTCGTTCGCCCGACCATGCTCCTTCACCCGCGCCGCCGCCGCGTGAGAGTGCACGCGTATCATTTCGTGCAGTTCCTGCCTGCTGCCACCGGCCTGCACCGCCGCCATCAAAATGTTCTCCGTCGCCATGAACGGAAGCTCCGCCTGAACGTGCGAGGCGATTACGTTGGGATAAACCACCAGTCCTCCGGCAACGTTGATGAGAATCTCCAGAATGCCGTCCGTCGCCAGGAACGCCTCCGCCAGCACCACGCGCCGGTTCGCCGAATCGTCCAATGTCCGCTCAAGCCACTGCTCCGACGCCGTCATTGCCGGGCTCGACGCAAGGCTCAGAACCAGCCGGCAAAGCGCCGTCGTCCGCTCGCACCGCATCGGGTTGCGCTTGTAAGCCATCGCCGAAGAGCCGATCTGCGACTTCTCGAACGGCTCCTCGACCTCCTTGAGATTGGCTAAAAGCCGAATATCGTTGCACATCTTGTGCGCCGATTGCGCAACCAGCGCCAGTGCATTGATCGCCATCGTGTCGATCTTGCGAGGATACGTCTGCCCCGTGACCGCACACCGCTTATCGAACCCGAACGCCGCCGCCACCATCGCGTCCAGCCGCTTGACCTTCTCGTGATCGCCCCCGAACAGCGCAAGAAACGACGCCTGCGTACCCGTCGTGCCCTTCACTCCCCGAAACGGCATCGTCGCGATCCGGTGCTCGACCTCCGCAAGGTCCATCACGAACTCGTACGCCCAAAGCGCCGCCCGCTTGCCAACCGTCGTCAGTTGCGCCGGCTGATAATGCGTGAAACCTAATGTCGCAAGCGCCCTGTGCTCCGAGGCGAATCGCCCCAGCAGATCGATCACACACGCAATCTTGCCGGCGATAATCTCAAGACCCTCACGCAGGATGATCAAATCGGCGTTGTCCCCAACGTAGCAGCTCGTGGCGCCCAGGTGAATGATCGCCGCCGCACTGGGCGCCGCCTCGCCGAACGTATACACATGCGCCATCACGTCGTGTCGAAACTTCTTCTCGAACGCCGACGCCTTGTCATAATCGATATCCTCCAGGTGCGCCGCCATCTCGTCGAGCTGCGCCCCGGTAATATTCAAACCCAGCTCTTTCTGGGCCCGTGCAAGCTCCAGCCAGAGCCGACGCCACGTCGAAAACTTCTTCTGCGGCGAAAACAGCCGCGTCATTTCCCTCGAAGCGTTCCGCTCAACCAGCGGACTCACATATGTATCCATGTCCTTTGCCATTGCTCCAGCCTTCCTTCGCCGCACGGCCAATTCCGTGGCATGGGCATCCTGCCCGTGCCTCTGCCACGCGTTACACTCTCTCAATCTGCTCTTCGTACCGATCCAGCAACTCGTCCACGCGTCCCAACGCCTCTTCATCAAGCTCCCAGTCACCCGCCTGCACGGTCTCGGCGATCTGCCGGGCGTTCCGCGCCCCGACTATCGCCGCCGTTACCTCGTCGCGCCGCAGCACCCACGCGATCGCAAGCTGTCCCGCCGTCCGCCCGTAGTCCCGCGCAAGATCGCCCATCCCGCGCGCAAGCTCCAGATTCGCATCCAGCCGCCCGCCCTTGAAGTTCGGATCCCGCAGCCGATGATCGTCCGGCGCAAGCTCGGCAACCTTCTGCGGCGTGTACTTGCCCGTAAGCAGACCCTTCTGCATCGGGCTGTACGCCACAACGCCCATTTGACGTTCACGGCAGTACGGCAGCAGAGCCGACTCCGCGTCCCGCTTGATCATGCTGTAAGGCGGCTGCAGCGACACCGGACGCTCGATTGCTTCGATGCGCTCAAGCTGCTCCACCGTGAAGTTCGACACGCCGATGTACCGCACCTTGCCCGCCTCGCGCAGACGCACCATCGCCTCCCACCCCTCCTCGATATCCGCGTCAGGGTCGGGCCAGTGTATCTGGTAAAGGTCGATCACGTCGACACTCAGCCGTTTCAGACTCGCATCGCATTCGGCGTGAATGCTCCCGGCCTTCAGACACGTAAGCTTCTGCCGCTTCTCATTCCACAGCAAACCGCACTTGGTCCCCACAATCGGCATCTCGCCGACCTCTCGCAGGGCTCTGCCCACTATCTCTTCGCCATGTCCGCAGCCATACGCCGGAGCGGTATCCACCCAGTTGATCCCGCTCTCCAGCGCCGTCCTGATCGCCGCAATCGAATCCGCATCGTTCTGCGGCCCCCAGCCGAACTCCCACGGCCCCCCGATCGCCCACGTACCCAGGCCAACCGTCGTCAAAATCAAATCCGTCTTGCCAAGTTTACGCGTTCTCATGACACGCCTCCCAAATCCATGCAGACTGCATTTGCGATCACCATCCGCCGGGCTGCAGCCAGTCGCTTACCGGAGCATTCCACCAGCCGGGATTGCGGAAGTACTGCTTCATCCACATCGCCGCGTTAACGCCGTCGGCGACTGCCGTAACAAGCTGCATGGACGCGCCTATCCGACAATCCCCCGCCGCAAAGACGCCCGGCGAGGCCGTTCGCAGATACGCACAATCACACCGAATGAAGCCGTTGTCGGTCAGCTCAACGAACCCCTTGAGAAAGCCCGTGTTGGGCTCCATGCCCACAAAAATAAATGCGCCCTCGCAGGCGAAATCCTCCTCGGCGCCCGTCTTGACATTCTTGATGCGCACCGACTGGACCCTGCCCTCGCCCTGGATGGCGGTCACTACAGAATCCAGGCGAAGCTTGAGATTCGAATCCTCCTGCCCAACCCGGCTCATCAGTTCCTCGACAAGCACCTGCTGGGCGCGAAACTCCTGCCTGCGATGGATCAGAGTCACTTCACCGGCAAACTTGGCCAGGTGCAGCGTCTCTTCGACCGCCGTGTTGCCGCCGCCCACGGCCACGATCTTCTTGCCCTTGAAGAACGGAGCGTCGCACGTGCCGCAGTAGCTCACTCCGGCGCCGGCGTTGCGAAATTCTTCCTCACCCGGAACACCCAGCTTGCGATACGAACTGCCCGGAGAAAGGACCACCACACGCGACGTGAACGTCTCTTCGTCGCAATGTACCGCGATCCGCCCGTCATCCATCCGCGAAAGCGAATTGACCTGCTGGCTGGTCTTGATCTGTGCCCCGAAGCTTGTCGCCTGGTTGACCATCTTCTCGATCAGGTCGGGTCCGCCTATCCGCTCATAGCCCGGATAGTTCTCTATGCGGTCCGTTGTGGCAATCTGTCCCCCCGGATAAAACTTCTCAAGCACCAGCGTGTTGAACCGGTCCCGCGCCGAATAAAGCGCCGCGCCCAATCCCGCCGGACCCGCGCCAACTATGATGCAGTCGTAATCATGACCCATTCGTCTCTCCTTGCAAAACTGTTCCCTTCAGATCGTACGCACTGCCGCATCGTCATCGTGCAGTGCCGTCCGCCCCCACAAAGCGGCCCAGATCGCCGAACGCCTCCGTGAGACGCCGCCGGTCCGACAGTTCCCACACCAACGAACGCCCCCTGCCGTCGATCCGCCCCGCCAGACGCTTCTGCTCATCGAAGTAGAACCTCGTCTGACTGTCGGCGCCGTCGATATACCTCACCCGAATGCAGTACGCCGCACGCCAGAGGTTGTCCTCGTCCTGCGTGCAATCGACCTTCTCGACGAGTGCGGGCGCAATGCTGCCTTCTTCGAACAGTATATCGATGAGCATTTCATCTGGCCCGTGATCCAGGCGCCTCCGCGCGATCTGCTCGATGAGGACCTCCGGCGCCGCCAGGACCGGACGGAATGCAGCATCCTGTGCAAGCGAGCCGCCGCTGATACGAAGCGTGCCGTCGGCGGCGAGTTCAACCTCGCTGGCGCTGGTGCGCCCCGGACGCATACGGCTGCGACGCGTATGCCAGATATAACGGTCGCATGTCTCGCTGCATTCGAAATAACCTCGACTCAGCAGCCCACGCGTGCCCGTGATGTAATGAACCCGCTCAACCTTCAAAACCCCCCACGTGCCGGCATCGGGCTCGACGCGAGATCGCACTATCTGAAAACCGCGCGGCTGACCAGAATTGTCGCTGATCAGGAATGCCCGCTCGTCTTCTGTTGCGCCGTTGTTCATGATCCGGCTCAGGCCGGCCGACTTCAGCCCTCCGATGAATTCCGCCCCCGCGACAATGCGCTCCTGAGGAGTAAACACGATCTGCGGCGCCAGCGTCCTGAACAGTTTCATCGCAAGCAGGTGGTCGCCGCCGGCCCGCACATGGAGCACAATCGCCCTGCCGTGCGGCAGTTGCGCGACCCCTATAACCGTATCCGGCAGGCCGCGACTGGCGTACACCTGCACCCAGTACATGTCGACGCCGTTGCTGATCCGCCCCCTCCGAGAAACACGGTAATTCGCCGCCGTCGCCGTGTTCTGCAAAAACTCCGCCGGCTCGATCCCTTCAGCCGCCAGAAGATACTGATACTTGACCTCCGCCACACGCTGCGGAGTCCGACCCAGCACAGCGGTCAGCGAGAATCGGTTCGGCCGTTCGTAAACCCAGGCCTTCTGCGATTCCCAACCCGGACCCGACGGCACCGGCGCCGCAAGACCTGAATCGTCCAGAACCACCG
>JAWLHD010000177.1:0-7846 GCA_041690555.1 Anaerohalosphaeraceae bacterium | reverse complement strand
GAGTATCTGGACGGCGAAGACGGCGGCGTTTTTTGCGCCGGCTTTTCCGATAGCCATGCTTGCGACGGGTATGCCGGGGGGCATCTGGACGGTGCTGAGTAGTGCATCGAGTCCGGCGGGGCCTTCTGCGGCGGCGAGCGGGACACCGATGATGGGCAGTGGTGTTCGTGCGGCGAGTGCTCCGGCGAGGTGGGCGGCCATGCCGGCGGCGGCTATGATGACTTTTGTGCCGTTATCTCGGGCGTTTTGGGCGAATTCGGCGGCGGCTTCGGGGGTTCGATGCGCGGAGAGTATGCGGACGGCAGGGTTGATACCGAAGCTTTTCAGTTGATCGATGCAGGCCTGCATTGTCGGCAGGTCGCTGTCGGAGCCCATTACTACTGCTACGGGTGTGTTTTTTGCTGGAGCAGACATTGTGTTTTCCCGATTAGACATTATATTATCGGCTATCGCGAGAGTCACGGGCAGGATGCCCATGCCACCGGGGTTCACGGGCAGGATGCCTGTGTTACCGGGATTCACGGGCAAGATGCCCATGCCACCGGGGTTCACGGGCAAGATGCCCGTGCCACGGGGTGGGATGATAGCTTGGAATTACGGGGTTTGCAAGTGTCGAGGGAAAATCTGTGATGCAGGCAAGAAGAGCGGCTGTGGCGGGGCAGTTTTACAGTGATAACCGGGAACGCTGTCTGGAAGAGTTGAAGGGGTGTCTTTCTGCGCGGAGCATTGAAGTGCCGCTGCCGGAGGAGATCGTTGCGGCAATAGTTCCTCATGCGGGCTGGGTTTTCAGCGGTGACGTTGCTGGTTTGGCGTTTTCTGCGATTCGGCGGGTACACGAGCGGGTCGATACGTTTGTGCTGTTTGGGGCTGCTCATCGGTACTTAGGGCGTAATGCGGTGGTGTATGAGAGCGGGGCGTGGAGCACGCCGTTGGGGGAGGTTGAGATTGACGCGGAACTGGCGGGTGAGATTGCTGCGATGGACTGTGTGATCGCGGATGCCGAGGTTCACAGCGGCGAGCACAGTATCGAGGTTCAGGTTCCATTTATTCAGTACCTTTTTCCGGAGGCTCGGATCGTGCCGATTATCGTTCCGGCTGCGGAATTCGACCTGCGTTTGGGTTCGAAGACGGCGGACATTATTCGCGGGGCGGCGGGCAAGAAGATAGTTGCAGTTGCATCGACGGATTTGACACATTATGGGCCTCGGTACGGGTTTGCGCCGCATGGGACGGGGGACGAGGCGGTGCGATGGGCGAAGGAAGTCAACGATATGGATTTTATTCGACTGGCATTGTCGATGGATCCGCATCAGCTTTTGGAGGTTGCGGTGCAGCGGGAGAACGCTTGCGGGCCGGGGGCGGCGGCGGCAGTTGTTGCGGTGGCGGCGAAGTTGGGAAAAAATGAGGGCCTTCTGTTAGCTCATACTCACAGCAATGAGGTGATGGAGGCTCGTTTTGGGCAATCCAGCGCGGAAAGCGTGGGTTACGCGGCGATTATTTACTGATCATTCCTGAAATACATCTGGAAATCGGCACCGATTCTGCTATAATTTAGGCAAGTGGCGATGACGCGGTAATTATTCCCGAGGGTGACGGTACAACATTCGGAGATTGTATAATGAGAAGCAGACGTGCATTCACGCTGATCGAGCTGCTGGTTGTCATCGCGATTATCGCGTTGTTGTTGGCTATAATGGCGCCTTCTTTGCAGAAGGCTCGGGAGAAGGCTCGGGACATTATTTGTCGTGCTCATGCCAAGGGTATTGGGCGTGCGATAATATTGTACCTTGAGGGGAATGACGCTCGGGCGTTTGACAGCAGTGGAAGTAACGGCCTTAACTGGACGGACGCGACGGGGACGTATTTGAGGCCCGGTCATCCCAACTGGAACTCAGCTTACTGGGCTGTCGGATATATAGACTATATAGAAGACCCAAAGGCGTGCGGTTGTCCCAGTTACCGGGCGGCGGCGCTTTTTGACCCCAGCAATGCTTTTTATACACCGCTGGCGGGCCAGACGCCGGAGGAGTTGGGCAAACTTACAGGGTACGGTCTGAATACGTTCTTTTATAAGGATGTTAGAGTGCCGTCCGGAGGGTTCGGTCGGTATAACAGGAAGACATCGGACATCAAGTCGCCGTTTAATTTTATCATCGCACAAGACCACCCGGAGCCGAGGTTCGAGGGGTGGTCTGACCATGCGAGCCCGGCGGGCGGGGACCAGAATGATATGATGTATGTTCGCGCTGGGTATACAGTTAACCTTCGTCAGTACCGTCCGAGCGCAGTGGGTGGGGCCGGCGGTCGCGAACATATCTACGGTACTATATTCCGGCACAGCAAGCGGAGCGAAGCACTGGACGAGCCGTCGGGGATGGGGCAGCGGATCAGCCAGATTAACGATCAGCCGAACGGGCGGTCCAACACGATCTTTCTTGACGGGCACGTGGATGCGATTCCGGAGCATACGAGCGGCCTGGTGACGGAGAGGCAGTATTCGGGTTATTGACGGCTTTTGGCAAGCGATTTCTTAATATAAGCACAGGGTCCTCTGGCGGGTACAGAGGACTTTTTTTTGTAGAGAGTTTTTGATACCGGGATAGCTGGTGGAGAAGGGGCATTCGATGCGAGTTATATCTTTTGCGATTGGGCTTTGTCTTTGTTTTTGCGGGCAGGGATGGTCGGCGGGTTATGTCTGGGTGGAGGGCGAGAATCCTGTTCGGGCGAGTTTTGAGTGGAGTGCTTCGGGTGCTGAGCGGTCGGAGCTGCTGAGCGGTGGTCGGTGGCTGCTGCCGAAGGAGCGGGTGGATCTGCCGGATGAGGGGTACCTGGTGGAGTATGACATGGACGTTGAGGAGGCGGGTGAGTATACGCTGTGGCTGCGCGTGGGTTTTGAGTGGATACGTGCGAACGTGTCGTGGCGAATCGACGAGGGTGCGTGGACGACGGTGGGGATCGCGGCGACGCTGAATGAGAACGAGAGCCGCAAAGCGGCGGGGCGGGGCAGGACGGACGTTGAGCGGCGGACGACGAATGTGAAGTACGTTGGGGTGTGGAACGAGGCTGCGTGGTGGGAGATGGGTCGTGCGAAGTTGTCGGCGGGGCGTCGCCGTTTGAGTTTGCGGTTTTTGAAGACGCATCTGGATAATCCGATGGTGGCGGTCGATGCGGTGCTGTTGGTGAAGGGGGATTGGACGCCGGAGGGGAAGCTCAAGCCGGGGGAGGTTTATGATGCGGAGAGGGACCGCAGGGCGGCGGAGAAGGTTTATGAGATGGCGGCGGCGAAGGCGGGGCAGCGGAGCGAGGCGGTGCTCAACGGGTTGTGGCAGATTGCGCGGTATGACGATTTGGACATGAACGCGGGGACTTATGAGCCCGTGCGGAAGATACCGTCGAGGGAGGAGTACGATCTGAAGTGGATGGGGATCGACGTGCCAGGGGATGCTTCACGGCATCCGGAGCTGATGTTCGGGCACAGGGTGATTTATCGGGCGAGGGTGCGGGTGCCGGGCGAGCTTGAGGGGCGGGGGTTTTATTTGCATTTCGGCGGGACGAACTGGATTGTGAGCGTGTTCGTGAACGGGCGGTTGGCGGGCGAGCATACGGGGGTTTGGATTCCGTGGGACCTGGATGTTACGGAATTTGTCGAGGCGGGCGAGGTCAATGAGATCGCCGTGGCGGTGAAGGGGAGCTATTACGCGTTTGACCGGAAGCACCAGGGTGGGGATTTGAACATGAAGCGGAACCTGCCGCGGGACCGGAACGACTGGTCGCGGTGGGTGGCGCCGATCTGGCCGTCGACGAAGGGGGACGGCGAGGGGTTAGATTACGGGATCGTGAATCCGGTGCGGCTGGTGGCGGCGGGGGCGGTGTACACGGAGGACGTGTTTGTGAAGCCGTCGGTTGGGCGGAAGGAGCTTGTGTCGGACGTGACCGTGCGGAATACGGGCGATGCGGAACGGAGGGTGCGGGTTGAGTGCGAGGCGGTGTATGACCGGGACGGGACGGTTGAGAAGCGTTTTGCGCCGGTGGAAGTTTCGGTTGGGGCGGGCGGCTCGGCGATGGTTACGGTGAGGGGGGCGTGGGCTGATGCGAAGTTGTGGTGGCCGTTGCCGAATCCGGATTTGTATCGGCTTCGGACGAAGGTGACGATGGGCGGTGAGGTGATCGACACGCACGAGCAGTTGTTCGGTTTTCGGGAGGTGACGGTTGACGGGCCGGCGATATTGATTAATGGCGTGCGGCGGAATTTCTGGAACTGGGTGGACGTTCCGGATGCCGTGAGTGAGGCGGACGACTATGAGCGGCAGTGGCGTGCGGAGGGGGATCGGTTTTTGCGGATGTCTCAGAATCGGCGGTTGGCGAGGGTGATGCCGAGCAGGGAGGACCGGCTGGAGTATTACGACAGGAAGGGCATGGCGGGGCGGCTGTGTTCGATGATCGACGGGATGATGATTAACTACGTGCTGCTGGAGGACGGCAAGCCGAACGAGGCGGTTTGGGCGGGTTTTCGGCGGCACATCGATCAGTTGACGCGGGCGTATCGCAACCATCCGTCGGTGATCTTTTATCAGATTGAGAACGAGCTGGTTTACATCAACGGCATGAATCTGTACGGCGGTCATTTGCCGGTTATCGAGCGTGAGATGCTGAAGGTTTACGAGGCGGGCAAGGCTAACGATCCGACTCGGCCTTACACGGTGGGCGGGGGCGGGGACCTGTCGTTGGCGGAGGGGCTTGCGTCGACTGATGATGCGCTTGAGATCAACTGTCCGCATTATCCGTTGGGCGAGCTGGACTGGTATCCGGATAACGCGTACACGATGGAGAAGGTTGCCGAGAAGGTTAGCCGGTGGCCGTGGACGCGCCAGAAGCCGTGGGTGGCGGGTGAGAGTTTGTTCGCCAAGTGGCTTGAGTTCGGGACGTATGCGTCGGGTCCGGCGGCGTTTCGCAGCCAGGACGATGCATCGCGTGCGAAGGCGAAGTTTGTGCGGGCGGTTTACGACGGGTACCGTTGGGCGGGCGTTGCGGGGTTTTTCCCGTGGGACAATCTGAGCGAGTATGAGGATGGTCGAAAGGTATTCAGTGATTTGTATGTGATTCCGCGCAAGCGGGCGTATCGGTTTTATGCGGGGCGCGAGAACGAGGTGCTGGTGAAGGTTATGAACGATACGTTCAGCGCCGAGCCGGTGGTGTTTGAATGGGTATATACGGTTGACGGTCGTCGCGTGGCGGGGGGCAAGGAGAATCTTTCGATTCGGCCGGGTTACGGGGTGGAGCGGAGGCTGTCGATTGCTGCGCCCAAGACGGCGAAGCGGCTTGAGGGCAGGCTGAGTTTTGCAGTTTCGCAGGCGGGGGCGGCGACGTTTGTTGATTCGTGGGCGATTCCGGTGCTGCCGGCGGTCGGTCGGATTGCCGTCAGAGGCGAGGTGCTGCTTTTGGACCGGAGCGGCAGGGTTGGGGATTTCCTGAGGGGCACGAAGACGGCTTACAAGTCCATCGATAGTCTGAAGGCGTTGGGTTCGGCGGAGGGGCTTTTGATTGTTGGGCCGGACACGCTGACGCGGGGGGAGGCTTTGGGGCAGGAGTTGTTGGCGTTTGCGGCGCGCGGGGGGCGGGTGATTGTGTTGGAGCAGGATAATGCGGCGGCGGGCGGGAACCTGCCGACGGTGCTGGAGACGACGCATCGTTTTGGGGGATATGCGCACCCGCAGGCGTTGGGGACGGAGCTGTTTGCCGGGCTGGGCGCGGCGGACCTGACGGACTGGGCGGGTGATCATCCGACGTACAAGAACGTTTACAAGAAGCCTCGTCAGGGTGCTCGGAGCCTTGTGGAATGCGGGGCGCTGCTTCCTTATTCGGCGCTGGTGGAGGCGCCGGCGGGCAAGGGGATTATGGTTCTGTGTCAGTTGCGTGTGGGGGCGAAACTGGGTGTGGAGGCGGCGGCGGATACGCTTTTTGCGAATATGGTGCGGCGTTATGCGGAGTATCGGCCGGCGACGGCATCGGCGGCTGTGTACAGTCCGCAGAACAAACTGCTGGCGCGCAAGCTTTCGCAGACCGGCGTGCTTTTTGAGTCGGTGGCGGATATCGGCGCGGCGCTGGACGGAGGCAAGTACAGGGTTGCGGTTATCGATGCGACGGCGGCGAACCTCAAGGCGCTGAATGGTTTTCGAGATCGTGCGAAGGCGTTCGAGGCGGCGGGCGGATGGGTCATGCTGTGCAACGTGCGTCCGGAGAGTATTGCGGGTTTCAATGAGTACGCGGGTGTGGATCATCTGCTTCGGCCGTTCAGGCTGGAGCGCGATCATACGCTGGATCGGGACACGCCGTTGGCGGCGACGATCGGGGACGGTGACGTGATGCAGTACGGCACGGAATGGATCGCGCGGTGGAACGGGAAGCGGTGGGTGAGCGGTTATACATTCGATTATGTGATCGACGGGGACGACGCGGGGCCGTTTACGTATCCGCCGGGGGCGAAGCACGAGCCGTACGAGTACAAGGCGACGATGAGCGACAACGATCCGTATAATTATGTCAACGGCATGTTGAACGACGATTTCTGGAAGTATATCCGGCAGATATGGATCGGCGAGGGGGGTCCGGGGCCGCTGGAGTTTGCGGTGAGGCGGCCTGAGACGATCAGGGAGGTGCGTATATGGAACAACGCAAACTATGGAACGATCGAGGATATCGACGTGATTTTCGATGGAGACAGGGCCAATGCGGTGCGGATGAAACTGCCGGACGCGGCGCAAATGGTTTCGGTGAAGGTTGATCCGCCTCAGACGGCGAGGAAGGCGATTACTCTTCAGATTCGGACCTGGCGGCGGAAGCCGGAGACGAATCGGCAGCCGAACCTCGTGGGGATCGACAACGTTGAATTTGTTCGGGCGGAGCGGCCGTCGAATGGGATCTTTCTGGATCGTGCCGGCGGTCTGGCTGCCTTTGAGAACGGCAAGGGCGGGGTGTTCGTCAATCAGATCAAGTTTATGGAGGACGAACCGCTGAAGGAGAACGAGGGCAAGAAGATTGCTCTTTTAGGTACGATTTTACAGAACATGGGGATCGGGTCACGGACGGCGAATGTGGCGGTGCCGGGCGTTAATCTGGTGTATCGGTCGGTGGATATTACGGGTTTTTGCAATCGGTTCATCGCCGAGAGCCGGGGGCGTGCGGGGTGGTTCGGTCGGAAGGGTCAGGATTTGGCGAGGCTGCCGTTGGGTGAGAACACTTTTGCCAACGTGAGGTATCACGTTATAGATTTCAGCACGTCGCCGGTGCCTGACTGCATCATGTTAGGCAATCTTCGGGGTTCTCCTGAGGGTCTTCCGGGCGAGGTACGCGGGATAGCGATCGGTCGACGGGCGGATGCGGTGTTCTTTCTGCATGGTGCGCATGTGACGCGGCCGGTGGATGATCGGGAACGGAGGCGTCTGGTGTCGGGCGATGAGCGGTTTGTGCTGCCGGAGGCAGCGCGTTATGTGTTGAATTATGCAGACGGGGAGTGTCTTGAGGTTCCCGTGATACTTGAAAAGCACGTCGACCACTGGCTGCAGGATTCGCCTCGGGAGTTGGAGGGCGCGGCGGCGGCGTGGAGCGCGAGAATGGGCGAGGACGGCTCTCAACAGGCGGTTCTTTACAGTATGAAAGTGGATAATCCTCGTTCTGAGGTCTTGATCGAGAGCATTGATTTTGTTGCGGGTGTGGACGGCGAGGGGCGGGTTGTGAATCGTGCCGTGCCGGTGCTGCTGGCTGTTACTCTTGGGGAAATCATCGAGTAGCGAATTATTTGCAGGTTTGGTTCCAATCGGGTATCATTCGCGGCTTAACATTGGTGCAG
>JAWLHD010000176.1:0-7863 GCA_041690555.1 Anaerohalosphaeraceae bacterium | reverse complement strand
TGTCTTTGGGATAACCTCCTTGTACAAACGACGTTATACCAAAAAGAGCAGTCTTTTTCAATTCATCGGTGAGAAATGCGGGTTAGTGATTAGACTGGTGTACAACGAGTGACGGCAGGCGATGTGAGTTTTCGGCGGCAATTGCTTTGGATGAGACGCAGGTCAGAGGAATTGTATTCGATGTCAAGCGGTACGCCATTCATGACGGTCCGGGGATCCGGACTACAGTGTTCATGAAGGGTTGTCCGCTGCGGTGTCCGTGGTGCCATAATCCCGAAAGCTACGTCGGCAATCCGGAACCGGCGATCAAGGCGAGCCGCTGCACGCTATGTGGGCATTGCGTGGAGATTTGCCCGGCCGGCGCAATCCAAAAAAGCGACGGTAGAATTGTTACTGACGGGAGCAAGTGTGTGCGATGCGGGCGGTGCGTGGAGGTTTGCACAGCCGATGCCCGGCGGATAATAGGACGAGAAGTGACAGTCGACGAGATTGCGGCGGAGGTCGCCAAGGACATAATTTTCTTTGACGAGTCCGGCGGGGGGGTTACGTTTTCCGGCGGCGAGCCGCTCTTGCAGGCGAAATTCCTCGGGGCATGTCTTGAGGCATGCAGACGTCTTGGAATCCATACGGCGGTGGATACCACGCTATATGCCGACTGGAGCGATATTGAGAGGGTTATGAAGGCGACCGATTTGTTCCTGTGTGACCTGAAGCACATGGATCCGGGGGTACATCGGCGGTTTACCGGGGCGACAAATGAGAAGATAATGGGAAACCTGACGCGGCTGGCGTGTATTGCCAGGGAGATTGTCATACGCGTGCCCGTGATCCCGGGTTTTAATGACAGCGATGATAACGTTGCGGCAACGGGCAAGTTTGTGCGATCGCTGGAAAGGGTGCGGCGAGTTGACTTGTTGGCGTATAACCGGCACGGCCTGGACAAGGCCGCGCGATTGACGGGCGATTATGAGATGTTCGATGGCGGCAAGATAACGCCTGAACGTATGAAAGAGATCGCACATAGGCTCGAGGGTTTTGATCTGGATGTGCGGGTTGGCGACTGAACCTATTTGCTGGTATTGCAAGAGACCTTGCTTACGAGGTGAATTGATATGAACAAGCGTGTTGCGCGACTGCGGCGAGAGAGCGTGGAGACACGACCCTGGATTTCCACGGAACGGGCCGAATTGATCACTGATTTCTATAGAACATACGCTTCGCTGGAGTTTTCTCCAACTGTGTTTCGCGCAAAGGCCTTTCACCATCTCATGGCCAACAAGAAGATATACATCGGCGCCGGAGAACTAATCGTGGGCGAGCGCGGTGGGGCGCCGAAGGCGACGCCTACATATCCCGAATTGTGCTGCCATGATGTGGAAGATTTGCGGATCATGAACACGCGAGAGCGGACGCCATTCGATGTGAGTCCGGAGGCAATGAAGGTCTACGAGGAGACGATCATTCCTTTCTGGCGAGGCAAGACGCAGCGGGAGAAGGTGTTCGCCGCCATGACGCCACAGTGGCACAGGGCGTTCGATGCGGGAGTGTTCACGGAGTTCATGGAGCAGCGGGCACCGGGGCATGCGATACTGGACGACAAAATATATCATCGGGGCATGATGGACTTCAAGGCGCGGATCGCAGAGAAGCGAAGCCTGCTGGATATTATCAACGACCCCTGCGCGTACGCCAAAGACCAGCAGTACATCGCCATGGATATCTGTGCCGATGCCATTGTGCTTTTCGCAAGAAGGCATGCCGAAGAGGCCAGACGGCAGGCGCTCCTGGAGACAGACCCGGCCCGGCAAAGAGAGTTGGATAAGATTGCCGATGTGTGTGAGAGGGTGCCGGCATTTGCCCCGCGCGACTTCTACGAGGCTTTGCAGGCCTACTGGTTCGTGCACCAGGGGATCATCAGCGAATTGAATACGTGGGATTCTTTCAACCCGGGGCGACTTGATCAGCATCTGCATCCGTTTTACAGCCGGCAGATGAAGGAGGGCACGATTACCGAGGAGCAGGCCAGGGAATTGCTTCAGTGCTTCTGGATTAAGTTTAACAACCACCCTGCGCCGCCCAAGGTCGCCATCACTGAGGAGCAGAGCGGGACTTATACGGATTTCGCCTTGATTAATATCGGTGGACTGAAGCCGGACGGCAGCGACGGTGTGAATGAGGTTTCGTATATGCTGCTGGACGTGGTTGAAGAGATGAGGCTTGTGCAGCCGAGCGCGTGCATACAGATCAGCAAGAAGAATCCGGATCGTTTCCTGAAGCGTGCGTGTGAGGTGATCCGCAGGGGCTTCGGGCAGCCGTCAGTGTTCAACACGGACGTGATTATCCAGGAGATGATCGGGCAGGGCAAGACAATTGCCGATGCACGGGCAGGGGGGCCGAGCGGATGTGTAACAGTCAGCGCTTTCGGCAAGGAGAGCTGCTGCCTGACGGGTTACTGCAACTGGCCGAAGATATTCGAGCTTGCCCTGAACGATGGCTGGGATCCGCGGACCAATGTGCAGGTGGGACCCTCGACGGAGGCGGCACGAGAATGGAAATCCTTCGCCGAGGTGATGGATGCCTACAAGAAGCAGTTACAGTATTTCATCGACCTGAAAATCGCGGGCAATAATGTTATCGAAAGGCTGTATGCCGCTTATATGCCCTCGCCGTTCATGTCGCTGGTGATGGATGACTGCATCGAGAAGGGCAAGGATTACCATGACGGCGGGCCACGGTACAATGCGACGTACATTCAGGGCGTAGGAATCGGTTCGCTTACAGATGCGTTGGCGGCGTTGAAATATCACGTCTTCGAGAAAAAGACTGTCAGCATGGCAGAACTGCTCAGTGTGCTGGCGGCCGACTTCGATGGATATGAGTCGCTGCGGCAGCGGCTGTTAAACCGAACACCGAAATATGGCAATGATGACGATTATGCCGATTTGCTGGCGATGGTGGTGTTCAATGCGTATTACGATGCCTTCAGCGGGAGGCCCAATACGAAGGGCGGACGCTATGCCGTGAACCTGCTGCCGACAACTGCGCACATCTACTTCGGTCAGGTTACTGGCGCTCTTCCCAGCGGACGCAGGGCCGGCGAGCCCGTTTCGGACGGGATTTCGCCAAGCCAGGGGATTGATTCGAAAGGCCCTACGGCGGTGATCAAGTCGGCCGGCAAGATTGACCACGCGCGGACCGGCGGCACGCTGCTTAACATGAAGTTCAATCCGCAGGTGCTCGAAGGCGAGGGGCTGGATAAACTGGCTCACCTTGTCAGGTCGTATTTCAAGATGGACGGCCATCATGTGCAGTTCAATGTAATCGGGGCCGAGACGCTCCGCAAAGCACAGGTGGCGCCGCAGGAGTATCGTGATCTGATTGTTCGGGTGGCTGGCTACAGTGATTATTTTGTCGATATCGGCACAGACCTGCAGAATGAGATCATCGCTCGTACTGAGCAGCAAGCGCTGTAGGCGGGCGATTGCGGCGGCGCGACGGCCAGGTGATGCAAAAAGTGTTTGCCAAACAGCCACTTATCATTTATATTCCGGGAACCTCCGTTTCGGGTCCCGCGGCGAATCCGAAGGATTTCTTGTTACCGGTTAAACGAGGTGAATCATGACCAAGGCGACAGTGTCAACAATTCTTGCAATCGCGTGTATGTCGATCGTTCTTGTCGGCTGCGGCAAGAAGGAAGATGGCAGGGTGCTCAAGCTCGCGCACGGGCTTCCCGTTGAGCATCCGGTGCACAAGGCGATGGTCTTCATGGCGGAGAGAGTTGCCGAGAAGTCCCAGGGCGCCATGCGGATCGATATTTATCCATCGGAGCAGTTGGGTTCGGAAACAAAGTGCCTGCAGCAACTGCAAAACGGGGAGTTGGCGATGACGAAGACTTCATCGTCGCCGCTGGAAAGCTTCGTCGACGAGATGAAAGTCCTGGGGCTTCCTTATATCTTCCGGGACAACGATCATTACTGGAAGGTGCTGCTTGGCGACGTCGGCAAAGAACTGCTTGCGGCTGGTACGAGCAACGGACTCAAGGGGCTTTGCTACTACGACGCGGGTGCCCGCAGCTTTTACACTGTTAAGACTCCGGTGAGCCGGCCGGAGGATCTTGCGGGTTTGAAGATACGGGTGCAGAAAAGCCCCGTCGCGATGGACATGGTCAAAGCCATGGGCGCTTCGGGTACGCCGATTGATTGGGGTGAACTGTACACAGCCTTGCAGCAGGGCGTGGTGGACGGCGCCGAGAACAATGCGCCGAGCCTTTACACGTCCAAGCACTATGAGATATGCAAGTATTACGCGTTGGACGAGCATACGATGCCTCCGGACGTTCTTCTGATAAGCCCGGTTATCTGGAAGCGGCTTACACCTGAAGAGCAGACGATTCTGCAGGAGGCTGCCGACGAGTCGGTGACACACCAGCGCAAACTTTGGGCGGAATTCGAGCAGGAGTCGATGGAGGAGATCAGAAAGGCCGGCGTGGACATCCGAAAGGTGGACAAAGCGCCATTCCGGGCGAAGGTCCAGGGCATGCTCAAGGCGTATGACGGCACGCCGATAGGCGACATGATCAAGCGGATTGACGAGGTGCAGTAGGCATGTGGAAGTTCGTCAGGAAGGTCCTTGACCGGTCGCTCGAGATTCTGCTGACCGTTGTGATGACGGTGCTTGTGTTAACCGTAGTGTGGCAGGTCTTCACCCGGTACACGAGCAAGTTTTTTCCCGACTGGATTCAGCCGAGCAACTGGACGGATGAGTTGGCCACATATCTTATGATCTGGGTTGGGATGGTTGGGGCAAGCGTCGCGTTGTACCGAGGGGCCCATCTTGGGATCGATTACTTCGTCGGAAAATTGTCCGCGCGCAACCGCCTTGTGACCGAGGTGATCGTTTTTATGTTCATCGCGGGGTTTTCATTGGCGGTGATGCTGGTCGGCGGTATTCAGGTGGTGCAGCGGACGCTGGAAAGGGGCCAGGTCTCGCCGGCGCTCAACCTGAAAATGGGGTATGTGTTTCTGGCCCTGCCGATCAGCGGGTTCTTTCTGACGATCTACAGCTTCGAGTTCTTGGTCGAGAAGATCATCGCTCTTGTAAAGCACCGGCCGGACGGCCCGCATCCTGGAACCGAATTGACACAGGCGGCAGATTGACAGCTTAGCTCGAAGGGAATTGCATGTCCGCGGCAATTATCGTCTTAGTACTTACCTTTATCGTTCTGCTTGTGCTGAACGTGCCGGTGGCTTTCAGTATGGGTATCGCGACGGTGCTGGCGCTGCTGACCATCGGCGACATGCCTGCACTGAGCGCCGTGGCCCGGCAGATGGCGACGGGTATTGAAAGTTTCTCGCTTCTGGCTATACCGTTTTTCATCCTGTCGGGCCTGTTCATGGGCCGGGGCGGCATCGCGCGGCGATTGATCGATTTCGCCAACGTGGTGGTAGGGCGTTTTACCGGCGGGCTGGCGTTTGTCAACATTTTGACGTGCATGTTGTTCGGTTCGATCTCAGGCTCGGCGGCAGCGGCGGTTTCATCGGTGGGCGGGTTCATGGTCCCCCTGATGAACAAGATGGGTTATCACCGGGATTATAACGCCTCGATCAGTATTACCGCCGCGACGACGGGCCTGCTAATCCCGCCGAGCAATGTGATGATCGTGTATTCGCTGGCCACGGGCGGGGCCGTTTCCATTGCGGCGATCTTTATGGCCGGCATTCTCCCCGGCATCATGGTCGGGGTAGGGCTGATGTTTGTGGCCGGTGTTATCGCCGGGAAGAGGGGCTACGGCAAAGGCGAGAAGTTCGGCGTTAAGGAGAGCCTTTTGCGTTTTGTCCAGGCCGTGCCAGCGATGCTTCTGATCGTGATTGTGCTGGGCGGCATTCTGGGCGGCATCTTCACGGCCACTGAGGCGTCGGCGATCGCGGTGGTTTATGCGTTTATTTTATCGGTGTTTTTCTACCGCGAGGTGAAGTTCAGGGAACTGCCGGAGATTATCCTGCAATCGGCGGTAACGACGGCGGTGGTGATGATGCTGGTGGCGACGTCGATGGCGATGAGCTGGGTGCTCGCGCGAGAGAATGTGCCGCAGAACGCCAGTGCGGCGCTTCTGGGCTTCACGAGTTCGCCATGGGTGCTCCTGCTGGTGATCAATCTGATTCTGCTGGCGGTCGGGACGTTCATGGACATGACGCCGGCGGTGCTGATCTTTACGCCGATCTTTCTGCCTATCGTTACGAAGTTCGGGATGGATCCGCTGCACTTCGGCATCGTGATGATTATGAATCTGTGCATCGGTTTGTGTACGCCTCCGGTGGGGACGTGTCTGTTCCTGGGCTGCGGCATCGCCGAGACGACCGTGACGAAGGTGATCCGGCATATCCTGCCGTTCTTCGTTTCGATGATTGTTGTGCTGTTTATCTGTACCTATGTGCCGTGGTTCTCGATCTGGCTGCCCGGCAAGCTCGGTCTGATCGGCGCGACACCCTAAGGAGGCATGTGAGACAATGACGACGAGTGATTATCCGCAAACGGCGGTGCGTTTCGAAGAGATCGTTCGCAATCGGCGCAGGGAAGATACGATGGTTGCGCTGATCATCGATTCGCCGTGGCTGCCGGGCTATGCGGAGGTTAATACGCTCGATTTCTATTTCGATGTGGATGTGTGGCTGGAGGTTCATCGGCGAGTTTTGCGAGACCTGCCGGGAGCGGCGTTCGTGCCGGGTTCGTGGTTTGAGTTCGGGATGGCTGCCGAACCGAGCGGCTGGGGGGTGCCAATCCAGTGGAAGCAGGATGCGCCGCCGGCGGTTCATCACTATCTAGGGACGCTTGAAGCGCTCGTGGCGGCCAACGTGCCGAATCCGGAAGCGGACGGGCTTATGCCGGCGATCCTGCGGCGATACGAGAAGACTGCACCTGTACTTGCAGCGGAGGGACTTGCGCCGCGAATGGCCGCCTGCCGAGGGCCGCTGGCTATTGCGTCCCATCTGTTGGGTGTCACGGAGTTCCTGATGGCGACGCAGTTGGAGGCGGATAAATGCCTTAAGCTCCTGGACAAGGTCACGCAGTTATGCATTCGCTGGCTTGCGTGCCAACTCTCTCACATGGACGAGCCATTCGGTGTACTGGTGCTGGATGATGTTGTTGGAATGCTGAGCCCTGCTGACGCGGAGAAGTTTGCGTTGCCTTACCTCAAGTCAGTTTTCGGTAATTTCGGCGATCTGGTGCATATATACCACAACGACACGCCTAATCCGAACATGGTCAAGGGGCTGACGACGATCGGCATGGATGTGTTCAACTTCAGCCATCAGGTGGATATTGCACAGGCGCGAGCCGACCTTGGGCCGGACGTAGTGCTCATGGGAAACATCCCGCCGCTGGACGTTCTGGTTCGCGGTTCCGTCGACGACGTGCGGCAGGCCACGCGAGAACTGCTCAAGAAGGCTGATGAGTACGGTCCGATCCTGATTTCACCCGGCGGCGGAGTGTCCCCGGAAACGCCCATAGCCAACCTTCAGGCAATGCTCGAAGTCGCCAACCGTTAGTTGCATTCCATCGGGAAGTAGTTTTTTGCATTGTTGTAGCAGATGTCCTCGACCATTTGGCCGAGGAGTTTCATGTCCCGGGGCAGTTCGCCGTTTTCCACGTCTTCGCCAAGGAGATTGCAGAGGATGCGGCGGAAATACTCATGCCGCGGGTAGGACAGGAAGCTTCGGGAATCAGTGAGCATTCCGACGAATCGGCTCAACAGGCCCATGTTTGAGAGGACCTTAAGCTGATCTATCATGCCGTCCTTCTGGTCGAGGAACCACCAGCCCGAGCCGTGCTGCATCTTGCCGGGGACCGAGCCGTCCTGGAAGT
>JAWLHD010000175.1:0-7915 GCA_041690555.1 Anaerohalosphaeraceae bacterium | reverse complement strand
GCCGGCCGCATACCGTTTGACAGAGCCCGCAAACATGCGTAAAATGACGAAGAGTATTATCAGGCGGAAATGCATAACGTAGCGACCGGAGGAAATCTCATGAACGCAAAACGTACTCTATTCTCGTCGGGTTTTATGGTGTGGGCTCTCTGTACCGTCGCCGCAGGGCAGGCCAATTGGACGCTGCTTTCCGGACCCGATGCCGGGCTCATCGGCGTCAACGCCGGCAGCCAGCAAACCGCCTGCCTCGCCCTGGACATCGACAAGGACGGCATCACCGACATAGTAGTCACCGAGCGCACAAGAACCCCTTCGGTAGTCTGGTACAAGTACGCCGGTGATCGCCGATGGCAGAGATTCGTCATCGATGACACACAACTAAATATTGAGGCTGGCGGCGATTTCTACGACATTGACGGTGACGGCGATCTCGACATTGTCTTCTGCGGCGACTCCCGAAACGACGGCGTCTGGTGGTGGGAGAATCCCTATCCCGATTACAAACCCAACGTCCCATGGAAACGCCGCCTCATCAAATCCGGCGACAACGCCCGCTATCAGCATGACAGCCGCTTCGCAGACTTCACCGGCGACGGACGCATACAACTGGCATGGTGGAGCCAGACTGCCAAAAAGCTCTTCCTTGCCGCCATACCCCGCGATCCGCGCCAAGCCGAAAGGTGGGACTATGAAGTGATCTTCTCATATCAGACCGGCCCCGGACACGAAGGCATGGATGTAGCCGACATCAATCTTGACGGCAAGCCCGACATAGTCGGCGCCGGCTACTGGTTCGAGCACACCGGCGGCTCAACCTTCAACCCGCACTGCATCGCTGACAGGCCCAACACCCGCATCAAGGCCGCACAGATCATCGAAGGAGGACGCCCCGAAGTGGTCATCAGCCCCGGAGACTCCAGCGGCCCATTGGAATGGTACCACTGGAAAGAAGATCGATGGATCCGGCACACCCTCATGGAACACGTCATACACGGCCACTCGCTCGAAGTCGCCGACATTAATCGCGATGGTCATATCGACATCTTCGTCGCCGAAATGGGCAGCCCCGGCGCAGGCGCAAACGCCCGAACAATGATTTTCTGGGGCGATGGAAAGGGCGGCTTCGCAAAACAAACCGTCGCCGTAGGTCTGGCTAACCATGAGTCACGCCTCGCCGACGTAAACGGCGACGGCAAGATCGATATTGTCGGTAAGCCCTATAACTATGGCGCCCCGGTCCTGCACATCTGGTTGCAGGAATAGCTGCCGCGGGTGCCGAAAATAATTTTTTCGCAAAAAACTTTTTTTCAGTTTGACAGTATACCGAAGTAAGACTATATTAGTCTTAGATGGCGGGCGACGCTTGACGCCCCCAATTATAGGAACCTGAAAGATGAATATTCTACGGCAAAATTCGGATTACGCACTGCGGGCGATGGTTAACCTCGCCCAGCGATACGACGGACAGGTCGTTTCCGTACGCCAGCTAAGCCAGGAAGAGGATATCGCATATCCCTTTACCGCCAAGATCCTGCAAAAACTGGCTGCCGCAAACCTGGTAACCAGCACTATGGGCCCGCACGGCGGCTTCGCGCTGGCTCGTCGTCCCGACCAGATCAGCCTGCTTGATGTTGTCGCCGCCGTTCAGGGAAATGTTGCCGTCAATACCTGTTTCATGCCCGGTCACACCTGCCCGAGACGCCCGAACTGCCCCATAAGCCGCAAAATTGCCGGCCTGCAGGAACAGATCGAAAGCTATCTACAACACACGACATTGGCCGACGTCATTAACGGTGAAGACGCCCCCCGGCGAAAGGAAAGCCATGAGCAAAGATGAACGAAATACCGTCCTCAAAGCCTGCCTTGGCATGCCCCAACGGCTCGCTGAGCTGATCGACTACGCTCCCGATGCAATCGTAAGCAAGACGATTATTGACAAGCCCGCCGGCACGATTACACTCTTCGCCTTCGATGCCCGCCAGCGCCTCAGCGAGCACTCCGCCCCTTACGACGCCGTCGTTCAGGTAGTCGACGGCCAAGGCGTCATCACAATCGACGGAAACGAACATGTAGTAGAAGCCGGCCAACTGATTATCATGCCGGCCAACATTTCCCACGCCGTGGATGCGCGCCAACGGTTCAAAATGCTGCTGACAATGATTCGCCAGAAACACAATGATCAAACTCTCTGATAGGGGCAAAGCGATGATGAATGTCTTAAAAGATATCCCGTACCAGGCCGAACGAATGGGTCGCCGCGAAGTGGCAAATACTGATCAGGTGCTGATCATGCAAATCGCTCTGCGGCCGGGCCAGTCGGTGCCCCCGCACAAGGCAAATTCTGCAATCGTGCATTTGCTCGTGCTCACTGGAGGCCTGACTGTGGATTTGGATGGCAAGGTGCATGCGATGGCCGGCGGCGATCTCCTGCCTGTGACCGGCGGTGTATCGATGAAGATTTCCAATGCTGTCGACGCGGATACCTCTTTTCTGGTTATCAAAACGCCGAATCCGGCAATGTACAAACTGCAAGACTAAAAACAAGAAACGCTAATAGAAAGGATCGACCAAATGTTTTGTTATCAGTGTGAACAAACGGTAGGGGGGACGGGTTGTACGAGAATCGGTGTCTGCGGCAAGGGCGCCGCAACGGCGGACTTGCAGGACCTGCTGGTCCACGCCGCCAAAGGCATCTCGATGTACGCCCATCGCGCACGCCTCTTGGGCGCAGCCGACCGCGACATCGACCTCTTCATCGTTGAAGCCCTCTTCACAACCGTAACCAACGTCAACTTCGACCCTGCCCGTCTTGACACGCTGCTGCACAAGGCAGGCGATGTGATCGTACAGGCAAAGGCCCTCTATAAAAAGGCCGCCGCTCAGGCCGGCCGCCCCGCCGAGGAATTGGATGGACCTGCCGCCTGCGCACCAGCCGCCGACCATGCCGCCCTCGTCGACCAGGCACGTCGCGTCGGCATCAAGCAGCGCCTCGACGCCCTCGGTTCGGACATCGCCGGCCTCCAGGAGCTTATCCTCTACGGCCTGAAAGGCATGGCCGCATACGCCGATCACGCCGCGATACTCGGTCAGGAAGATAGCGACGTCTATGCCTTCTTCCACGAAGCACTTGATTTCCTCACTACCGACGACGCCGAAGACCTCGGCAAGCTTGTGCCAATGGCCCTCAAGGTCGGCGAAGTAAACCTCCGCGTCATGGAACTCCTCGACGCCGCCAACACCGGCTCTTATGGCCATCCCGAACCCACACAGGTCCGCGTTACCCCCCTCAAAGGCAAGGCGATCGTCGTCTCCGGCCACGACCTCAAGGATCTTGAAGAACTCCTCAGGCAGACCGAAGGAAAGGGCATAAACGTCTACACACACGGCGAAATGCTCCCATGCCTGGCCTACCCCCAACTCAAGAAGTACAAGCACCTCGTCGGCAACTACGGAGGTGCATGGCAGGATCAGGCCAAAGAGTTCGACGCCTTCCCCGGCGCCATCCTCATGACCACCAACTGCATCCAGCGCCCGCGCGAAAGTTACAAGGCACGCATCTTCACAAGCGGCCTCGTCGCCTGGCCCGGAGTACAACACATCGCAGACCGCAATTTCAAGCCCGTCATTGATGCCGCTCTCGCCGCACCGGGCTTCGCCGAGGACGCCGAAGAAAAACTCATCACCATCGGCTTCGCCCGCAACGCCGTCATGCAGGCCGCCGGCGCCGTTATTGACGCCGTCAAGGCCGGCAAGATAAAGCACTTCTTCCTCATCGGCGGCTGCGACGGCGCAAAGCCCGGCCGAAACTACTACACCGAGTTTGCCCAGGCCGTACCCGACAACTGCGTCATCCTCACACTCGCCTGCGGCAAGTACCGATTCAACAAGCTGCCCTTCGGCGACATCGGCGGCATACCCCGCCTCCTCGACGTCGGCCAGTGCAACGACGCCTACTCAGCAATCCAGATCGCTGTCGCGCTCGCCGGCGCATTCAAGTGCGGAGTAAACGACCTGCCGCTGTCATTCGTCCTGAGCTGGTACGAGCAGAAGGCCGTCTGCATACTCCTGACCCTCCTGCACCTTGGCATCAAGAACATGAAGCTCGGCCCGTCGCTGCCCGCGTTCGTAGGACCAAACGTACTCAAAGTACTCGTCGAGCAGTTTAATATCGCACCGATTACAACAGTAAAGGAAGACCTCGCCGCAATGCTCGCATAAGCGGCCAAAAGGCCGCCAGCCGCGGGCGGAATTCGATCTGCTCGCGGCGCCGCTGCCTGCAAGATGCACAAACAAACACCAAAGAGTTTGGCGGACAATACAATGGCACTGAGAAACATAATCAAGATCGACGAAGAAAAATGCAACGGATGCGGAAAGTGCGTAACCGCCTGTGCCGAGGGCGCAATCGCAATTATTGACGGCAAGGCCAGACTCGTAAGCGAAATCTACTGCGACGGCCTTGGCGCATGCCTCGGAACCTGCCCCGAAGACGCCATCACCATCGAACAGCGCCAAGCCGCCGAATTCGACGAAGCGGCAACCGAGCAGCACCTCAAGCGATTGAAAGCCCAAGCCCCCGCGCCCATGCCCTGTGGCTGCCCCGGCTCTCTGGCCAGGACCCTCGAGCGCAAACCCGCCGCACCCGCACCGTCCGCGCCAGCCGCCTCCCAACTCACCCAATGGCCCGTCCAGCTCACGCTCGTCTCCCCGACCGCCTCGTACTTCAAGAACGCCGACCTGCTCCTCGCCGCCGACTGCGTCCCCTTCGCAATGGCCGACTTCCATGGCCGCTTCCTCGCCGCCCGAAAGCTCATCGTCGGATGCCCGAAACTCGACGACGCCGAAGCCTACGTCGAAAAGCTCGCCGATATCATAAAGGCCAATGCCCTGAACAGCCTCACCGTCGTACACATGCAGGTCCCATGCTGTTCAGGCATCACGTACATCGCAAAAAAGGCCATCGAAAAAGCCGGTGTTCCGCTCGCTTTCGAAGACATAACCATCAGCCTCGAAGGCGACATCCTGAACACCCAGACAGTGAATTAAATGCTTCTCCACATTTTTGTCCGCGGTGCATACCGTGTGCACCGCAACAGGCCCTGACTCGCGGCAGGGCCTTCTTTATGCGCCCACCGCGCCGCCAGCCATTCACTATTCATCACGCACCCCGAATATGCTATAATGTCCGCACCGGCAAACTGCCGCTTTGGAGGCAAGGCTAATGACCGCACGGACAAGCGTAAAATTTGCATCGCTGTTCCTCGCAGCCGCATCCCCGGCCATCCTGCTCGCTGCATCCCCGCGCCAGGTCGAAGAAGACTGGCTCACACAGGCTCGCATCTCGATGCTCCCTGCCCATGCAGGCGCCCCCGGCGTGCCAACCTGGGCCGATGCCGCCGGCGCCGTCGACGGCCTAAAAGACGGAAAGTACGCCTTCCATACCGCCCATGAACCGAACCCCTGGTGGCAGGTCGACCTCGGCGACCCGCGCCAAATCGCCCGCATCGTAGTCTACAACCGTCTCGACTATCCCCCCGGCCTCCACAACGCAGACAACCTCCAAATCCTCGCCTCAAACGATGCACGCAACTGGGCCACCATTCACGACAACAAAGGCGCCCACTTCGGCGGCATCTCCGGCGCCCCGCCCCTCGACAGCGCCTTCGACCCGCCCGTCTCCGCTCGCTATATCCGCCTGCGGATCCCAAGCCAGACCCCCGTCTTCTTCCACCTCGACCAAGTCGAAATCTACCCCGCCGACGACCCCAAAAAAAACATCGCCCTCAAGCAGCCCGCCGACCAGAGCAGCATCAGCATCTGGTCCACCGCCAAAATTACCGCCTCAACCGCCCACCCAATCGTCTACCCAACCGCCGCCGCCCTCGACCGCGCAGCCCGCCTCGCCTCCGAACTGCGGCAGGGGGGTATCGACGTCCGGTGGTTCCACGACAAATCCCGCGCAATACGCACCGCCCTCGACCGCCTCACCGACCACACCGGCGACACCGCCCGCACCCTCTACCTGCAAGCCCGCGCCGCAATCCGCCGCCTCGTCTTCGCCAACCCGCTCCTCGATTTCGACCGCCTCCTCATCCTCAAACGCTTCACCCAGCAGACCTACCCCGACGTCTGCCTGAACCACATGCCCTGGGTCTCGCGCCCCGGCGGCGACATCTTCATCCTCACCCTCAAAGGCCCTCGCGACGAGCCGCACATTGAACCCCTCCTCAAAGGCGCCCTCGGCCCCGGCCACGTCCACGGCATGGACCTCTCATGGGACGCCGACCGAATCGTCTTCGGCTACGCAAAGGCCAAAACCAGCGACCCGCCCCCCGGCTGGCTCGACCGCACAACAAACTACCGCCTCCGCCGCACCGAAGAACCAATCCACATCTTCGAACTCGATATCGCCTCCCGCACCATACGCCAGATCACCCACGGCCAATGGAGCGACCTCGACCCAACCTACGCACCCAACGGCGACATAGTCTTCGTCTCCGAGCGAGTCGGCTGCTCCCTCCAGTGCAACGAATTCGACAAAGACGAGACAAGCTGCAATCTCTTCTCCTGCCGCCCCGATGGCTCCGGCATCCGACACCTCAGCGTCTCCAAAGACGGCGACTACCTCCCCCACACACTCGAAGACGGCACCATCGGCTACACACGCTGGGAATACCAGGAGCGCGGCTGGGCCCACATCCAGAGCATCTGGACCATCCGCCCCGACGGAACCGGCGCCGACGCGCTCTTCAAGCAGCACCTCAACGACCCCTGGGCCCTCGAAGACGTCCGCTCGATCCCCCGCACCGGCTCAAGCCGACTCGTTGCCATCGCCACCGGCCACCACACCCTCGCCGTCGGCCCCGTTGTAATCATCACCCCTTCCGTCGGCCTCAACACCTCCGACGCAATCCGCATCGTAACCCCGGGCGTCTACCCCCCCGAAGGCGGCATGTCCGGAACACCCGTCGACGAAGGCGGCACAGACGACCGCGGCGGCTATTACTCCACACCCTGGCCCCTCTCCGAAAACCACTTCCTCGTCTCTTACAGCTACTCCACCGAACAGACCGAACCCGCCGGCTACGGCATCTACCTCATCGACGTCTACGGCAACAAGGAACTCCTCTACCGCGACGAATCAATCTCCTCCTTCGTACCCATCCCGCTGCGTCCCCGTCCGCGTCCCCCCATTTACCCCGACCTCACCGACCCCAACGTCCCCTGGGCGATCTGCTCCGTCTCCAACGTAGCCGCCGGCGTCGCCAGCGTCCGCCCCGAATCCATTCGCTACATCCGCATTGCCCACCGCCTACAGTGGCCCTACGACAACGTCCACGGCGGCTGGAGATACGCCGAAAAGGCATGGCCGCGCAACTGGACACCCGCCCGCATCATCGGCACCGTCCCCGTCGAAGCAGACGGCAGCGCCCACTTCAAAATCCCCGCCGACACCCCCGTTTACTTCCAGTTGCTCGACGAAGACCACATGGAGCTCCGCCGAATGCGCTCCTTCATAAGCTTCCAGCCCGGCGAACAGCGAAGCTGCGTCGGCTGCCATGAGACCCGCGCCGAGGCGCCCTCCGCCCCCGAATTCCCCGCCGCTCTCCGTCGCGCCCCGCGCATCCCCGTCCCGCCGCCTTGGGGCGATGAACCCATCAGCTTCCTCCGAGACGTCCAGCCAATCCTCGACCGCCATTGCACCCGTTGTCACACCGGCCTCAAACCGGCAGGGGGGATAGACCTCTCCGGCGGGATCACCGCCCACCACAACCGAGCCTACGACACCATGCTCGACCACAACCTCATCGCATGGTCCAACGTCAACGAAGACGCGCGCAGCCGCGCCATTCAGCGCCACGAGCGCGAACTGGCCATGCGTCTGAGCCGCATCGACAATGAAGTGGGCGATTCG
>JAWLHD010000174.1:0-7921 GCA_041690555.1 Anaerohalosphaeraceae bacterium | reverse complement strand
AATCAGCATCGATTACGCCGTCATGGAGACCGCCCGCAACGTCTACGGCATCCAGCTCGACTGCCGCTGGCTCGACTTGGGCTCCTTCGCCGCGCTGGCCGACATCATCGAATCCGATGCCGACGACAACATCGTCGTCGCAGGCCACAGCGAGCTCATGGACAGCCACAACAACATCATCATTACCGAAGACACCGACCACCTCATAGCAGTCATCGGCCTTAAGAACATGGTCGTTGCCCACAGCCGCGACGCCACGCTCGTCTGCCCCGTCGGTGAAACCCATCGCCTCAAGGATCTGCTCGACCAGATCAAGGACCACCAGGGCGAACAGTTCCTCTGATCGGCTGTACTTAGGGAGCGATCATGCGCTATCTGGCCATCGACTACGGACTAAAGCGCACAGGCCTGGCGATCTGCGACGCCGACGAGACCCTTGCCTCGCCGCTGGAGGTGCTTACCGGACAGGAGCGACTCGTCGAAAGAATTGCCGACATCATACGCGCCCAAAAAATAGAAGGCATTGTGGTGGGCCTTCCGCTCAATATGGATGACACGGAGGGCAGCCAGGCCGCCAAGGTGCGAGTCTTTGCCGATCAAATAGCTCGCCAAACCGGCCTGCCCGTCGAGTTCTGCGATGAACGCCTCAGCAGCTTCGGTGCCGAAAAAAAGCTGCAGGGACTAAAAATCACACGCAAAAAGAAAAAAAAGCACCTCGATGCGATCGCCGCCGCGGAATTTTTGCAGGTTTTCATCGACGAAAAACAAAAAAAGTGATATTCTGCGCAATGATTCGACCGCTTAAGCGGGTTTTGGAAAGGCATAAGGGCGTTCTGCCGAAGCATATCTGGGCAAACAGGGGGGTCCGGCAGGCCTTTTTGACCTGATTCGGACACACCAGCCACGCTTCACAGCGGCATTTTTTAAGATAAGGAGGTGCCGATATGGCAGCCGTTGACCTTACAGAATTCAACATCCACCGTGCCACAAACGCCGAAAAACTCGCACACGACGCCCTCGATATCTTCCTTGATTCGGCCAAAAACGCAATCGAGAAACAAGGCGTTTTCCACGTCGCCATCTCAGGAGGACACACCCCAACCCGCTTTTTTGAGCTCTTAGGCCACGAAAATGCCTCTTTGGCACTCCCCTGGGACCAGGTACACGTCTTCTGGGTAGACGAACGCTGCGTCCCGCCCGAAGCCGAAGCGAGCAACTACGGACTCGCAGCCCACACATTCCTCGACAAAGTCCCCATCCCACCCGAAAACGTCCACCGTGTAAGCGGCGAAAACGCCGATTACGGTGCCGCCGTACGCGACTACCAGAACACAATCCGCGGCATCTTCGGCGCGGGACCCGGCGAAATCCCGCAGTTCGACCTGATAATCCTGGGCATGGGAGAAGATGGGCACATAGGTTCTTTGTACCCGAACAGTTATGCGCTTTTCGACACTGACGACCTCGTGGCCATAGTGTACATGACCGAAGGCGATTACAGCCGAATCACCCTCACACACCCGGTCATGTGCGCCGCCAGGCGACTGGCGATCCTGGTTTCCGGGGCAGAAAAGGCACATATCCTGAAAGAAGTGCTCACCACCGAGCCCGACGCCGTCAAATATCCCGTGCACACCCTCTGGCCTATCCTGAACAAGGTCACCTGGCTCATCGACGACGAAGCCGGCCAAATGCTCAACGTCCCAACGTCCGCCTGACGCAATAAACGCTCAGTCCTCCGTGGGCAGGGGTATCACCAGCCGAAGACCGGGACGAACGCGGTTTACGTCGGGCAGCACGTTCTTGTTTGCTTCCGCTATCAGAGGCCACTTGTTGGCATCCCCGTAGTGCACCTGGGCGATGGTGCTGAGGTTCTCGTCCTTGGCGACGACATGTATCCTTGGCGACGTATCGACAGGCGTTTGGCGCGTCTCTTCGACGACCTGAATGGCGGCGCGGGTGACGTCTTCGGGGGTCGGCGGGGGGGGTTCAGCCGGCGGACCGGCGGGGATCACCACGGACGGCCTTGCCTGGGGCTCCTGAACGGACCGACCGTGGCCTTGGCGCAACCGTTCCTCAACGGTGCCGCCCGGCCACATGGAAATGACGACCAGTGCGATCACCACGACCACAAGCCCGGCAAGCATCCCCAATTTGAGATCCCTACTCATCCTGCGCCCGAAGAAACTATATCGTAAATCATTTCTTCAGCTTCGACGTATCCGCCTTTCTGCCCCACAGCAGCATCGGAGCGGCAATCGCGATCGACGAATATGTACCGACAATGATACCGACGAGCATGGCGAAAGTAAAGCCCCTGAGCCGTTCACCTCCCCAGACGTACATAATGAACACGACCATGAACGTTGTGAAGGAGGTCAGCAGAGTTCTTGAAAGCGTCTGGTTGATACTTTCGGTAATGATCTGGGGTGTAAGTTTGGCCAGCTTGCCTCGGTTCTCGCGGATGCGGTCAAAGACAACAATCGTGTCGTTGAGCGAGTAACCGATAATTGTCAGGAACGCGGCGATCATCTGCAAGTCGATTTTGAAGTCGCCGACAAGCAGTGCGTTGCCAAGCGGTTTGCCCACAAGGTAGGTGCAGACAGTTACGGCGCCCAAGGTTATGGCGACGTCGTGCACCAGAGCCATGATAGCCGCCAGACCGTAACTTGCGGTGCCGAATCGAATCCAGATGTACGCCACTACGACGGCCAGCGAAAGAATAATCGCCACCAGCGCCTGGGTCTTTGCCTGCGACCCGATAGAAGGATCGATTTGTGTGACGCGCGCCAGCGTGGTCTCCATAGAGCCGGCACGCTGAAGCTTGGCTCTTGCATTCGCGGCGAAGCGGCTCCACTCGTCCTCACTGAGTTCGCGGTAGCCTGCTTCCGGATAGACGGTTGCGTAAACAAACGTCTTAACCGAATCGTCGTTGTCGAGGGCGCCGAGGCTGTCGCTGAAGATTTCCCAGCGATACCATGCCAGATCGTCGGCGTCCGGTTTGAATCGCAGCTCATTGATGCGGTCGCGGATCTCGCCGACCCTTGCGGGTTCGTCAAGCTGAGCGGTGAGCTTGATGCCGCCAAGGTAATCGGCCAGTTCCATTTCAGTTTCGGAGACCCTTTGTTCTTCGATTATGCGAAGCCCGAGGTCCTGCCGCACTTTAAGCCGGCCGGCAAAGGCCTCTCTTACAGCGTGGCTCACCACTTCGTCTACTACCGGCTCGGAGACCTGTGCTTTCTCAGCGAAGGCCTCATTCAGCACTGCGGCGACCATCGCCTTGTTAACCTGGCTTGTTGAGACGGTGAAGGTCCTGCTGTCGGCGGTCGCAACCTGCAGGTTATAAAGGGTGCTGTTCAACTCATCCGCGGCGGCGAGGATCCCGGCCCTGACTGTGGCTGTTGTTTCATCTGCATCAGCGAAGGTTACGGTTGCGACGGTCTTGTTCGTCTCGGTCGTCGTAATCTCGTATTCCGCTCCGGTTTCGCCGATCCTGTAGACCTTGGCGGCGGCGAGATCGCTGTTGCCCATCTGCTGGGCCTGATTGCGGAAAGCCGCCTCGACCTCGTCACGAGTCATCTGACCAAACTCATCCTTAAGCGTGATCTGGACGCTCGTGCCGCCGGTGAATTCGATGTCATACTTGCTGTTGGTGGACTCATCTCGCGTGAAGAAGACGAACATGCCACCACCGATGAGCACCAGCGAGATGACGGTGAACACCGGCCGAAGGGCCATCCAGTCAATGGTGGGCTTGCGAATAAGCCGCAGCATGACGAGCCTGTCGCGTATTGCACCGGCCTTGGCAAGTAGATCAAAGACCACCCGCGTTACAAACAGGGCGGTAAACAAGCTGGATACGATACCCAGCATGAGGACGATAGCGAAGCCCTTGATTTCTTCGGAGGCGACCATGTACAGAATCAGCGCAACGAAGAAAGTGGTTATGTTTGCGTCAAAGATCGTTCGGAAGGCTCGCTGATAACCGTTGGCGATGGCGGTTCGCAGGGACGAACCTCGCTCCTGCTCCTCGCGAATTCGCTCGAAAATGAGGACGTTGGCGTCGACGCTCATGCCGATGGTCAGGATCAGGCCGGCGATGCCGGGCAGGGTGAATGTCGCGCGGAACATGGCCATCATGGCAAGAATGAAGAGCACGTTCATCAGCAGGGCGACATCGGCGACTGCACCGGCGATGAGGTAGTAGATGACCATGAATGCGGCGACGGCGGCCATGCCGATGAGGCCGGCTCTTATGCCCTTCATGAGGTTGTCGTGGCCAAGAGTGGAGCCAATGGTCTTCTCGGAGACGGGCACGTCCGACAGCCTGGCGGGAAATGAGCCGGCGTTGAGCTTATTGACCATGTCATCCTGTTCCGACTGCGAGAACTCGCCCTCGATGATGCCGCTGCCGCGAATGGCGGTGTTGATGTTCGGAGCGGAGAAGGCCACGTCGTCGAGCAGAATGCACAAGGGGCGATTCACGTTGTTCCTGGTGACAGTATAGAACATGGCACCGCCGGTGTCGTCCAGTTCGAAGGAGATTGCGCGGCGGCCAACTTCATCGACGGTATGTCTTGCTCGCTTGAGCTTCCACGGCTTATCGGAGCTGTGGAGCATTGCTTCATTCTTCTGATTGCTGGCCAGCACATAGAACTTCTCGCCGAACTGGCCGATCACGGCTCCGCGGACGCGAAAATCCGCAATGTTTTCAATCTCGCACCACACGTACCTTGCATCAGAGCCGAGTTTGGGTCCTTTGGCGGCAAGCTCTTCCAGCCTCGCTTCAAGTTCGCTTTCGCTGCTCTTGCCATCGCCGAAGGTGGGCAGAATACGAAATTCCAGCACTCCGGCACCCCTGAGCATTCGCTTGAGGTCTTCGGGATCGTCGAGCCTGCCGCCGACGGTGCGATATGCGTCAAAGGCCTGGACGACGGCGTCTATCTTGTCGGCTCTCTCGGGGAAGTTGTCTTTGAACTGCTGGATGTATTCGGCACGCTTCGGCAGTTTGGGGTCCATCTCCAGGACATCGGTTACCAGCGCGGTGTCAAGATTAAGCTGCGTCAGTCTGGCGGCTGCATCGTTCCATCGCGCATTCAAACCGGTTTCAGGTTCGGTGAGGTCGTCGACGGTCTGGGCCCAGTTCTCGTAGGTATCCACGTACTGATTCACCAGTGCCTTATAGGGCTGGAGTTTTTCCTCGCCGGAGGGCGTGTTCGGATCGGCCGGCTCGTTCGGGTCGGTTTCCTTCAGTTCGGGCTTGCTGTTTTCGACGTGCTGCCTGATGGCGTCATTGCGGGCCTCGTCGCTCATTTTCGCCCATTGCGGCGCCCTTGTCTCGACGATGCCGCCGCGAAGTCCTTCGCAGTCGAGCGTTTTATTCAATTCTGCAAGTTGTGTATTGAGCCTGTCTCGCTCGGCCTGTTTTGCTTTAAGTTGATCGTTTATTTGGGCCACCTGGTCCAGAATGGCTTTGCGGTCTTCATCGCCGGCGGCAAACTCGTCAAACGCCGCCTGCCTTTCCTGGCCTTCGAGCGACAACGCTCGCTTGACTCGCAACAGGTTGACGTTCATGGCCTCCAGGCCGTTGAGCGCATCTTCATAGGCTTTGCGCCTCTTCTGCGTATCGGGGGTGGCCATAGGCAGTTGTATCTCAATCCGCGTATCGCCTTGCGGGCGTATGACGATATTGGCCACATTGGTCGGGTCGATTCGTTTGAGCAGGATAGGTATCATCCTCTGAGCCAAGCCCTGCTGTTCGGCCCGGGACAGGCCGGTCGTATCTATGTCATAGATCAGGCTCGTGCCGCCGCCGATGTCAATGCCTTTCTTGAGCTTGTCCTGCGGAGGGTAGAGGTTCCATGCCGCAATCAGCACCAGCAGTACGATCAACAGAGGCTTCCAGATGAGATTCCTGTTCATAGTTCTTTCCTAAAATGTATTGCTTTCAAAGGACAACGGGCCGGGGCTGCACGGCTACTTGTCATTCTCCGACAGAACGCTGGCGATTGCACCCGGAATCACGTGAATCTTGGTGTTGTTTGATTCGTCGATCTTGAGGGTGATATCGTCGCCGCGAATGTCAATTACAGTGCCGAGAATGCCTCCGATCGTGCGCACACGGTCGTTCTTCCTGAGCGACTGCACCATCTTCTGATGCTCCTGCTGTTTCTTCTTGGGTCCGCGCAGCATGAAGAAATAGATTATGATGAGCACTGCGAAGAACGGCGCCATCTGCAGCCACGGGTTGCGCGGCGGCGGGGCCTGCTGTTCGGCATCCGTGTCCGAGGTGGTGGTCGTTACGGTTTCATTTGTTGCGGCGCCTTGCTCGCTGGTCAGCTCTTGGGTCTGTGCAGACGCCGACAGCCCCGCTTGCAGCCATATATTCTCGGTCATGGTATTATCCTTTTCCTTTCAGTTTCAAATTTGCGTTCTTATCCGGTTGTGAACAACTGCCTCGCTTTGCGGCCGGATGCCGCGGAAAATTCAACAATTTACCATCAAGGCGGCTTGGTTACAATCAACAATTTCCGCTTTGGGCCTGTAATCTCACAATCGCTTCAGATGCCCATGCCTGAAAGTCGCCGGCCTGTATTCGGCGGCGAATGCGGGCCATGAGCCGCTGATAAAATGTGATGTTGTGAATCGATAAAAGAATCGGTCCCAACATCTCGCCCACGTTGAACAGGTGGCGAATCGTGCCTCTACTGAAATTTTCACAGCAATAGCAGGGGCAATCGGCCTCCACCGGACTTCTGTCGTCGGCATGTGCCGAATTCCGCAGCCTGACAGCTCCTTCGGCGGTAAATGCAAAGGCATTACGTCCGTTTCTGGTCGGCAGGACGCAATCGAACAGATCGACTCCCGCTCGAACCGCAGCGATTATATCGGCCGGCATGCCGACTCCCATGAGATAGCGAGGACGATTTTCCGGAAGAAGCGGCGCTGTATACTCGACTGTTGCCGCCATGTTCCGGTGTCCTTCGCCTACGCTGAGGCCGCCGATAGCATATCCGTCAAAACCCATGCCCATGAGCTGCTCGGCACATTGTGCCCTTAGCCGGCAATCCACGCCTCCCTGGACGATCGCAAAGAGCATCTGCCGATCATCGGCGTGCGCCGCTTTGCATTGCGCCGCCCATCGTACTGTTCTGTCGACAGCTTTTTCGAGGCGATCCTGTTCGCACGGATAGGGAGCACACTCGTCAAAGCACATGATGATGTCTGCGCCAAGCGCGTTCTGGACGCGTATGGCGGTTTCGGCATCAATGTAAATCCGCGCCCCATCGACATGACTGGCGAATTCTACGCCATCGTCGCCGATGCGGTTCAGACTGCTGAGCGAAAACACCTGATATCCGCCGCTGTCGGTCAGTATGGGTCCGTCCCAGCCCATAAGCCGATGCAGTCCGCCGAGTTGGGCGACGGTTTCGGGCCCTGGGCGTATCATCATGTGGTATGTATTGGCCAGGATCATAGTCGATCCAGTGCTTCGGATCTGTTCAGGGGTCAGTCCTTTGACGGAGCCTCGCGTGCCGACGGGCATAAACGCCGGTGTCTGTACGCAGCCGTGTGCCGTTTCAAGGGCGCCCAGACGCGCCGCCGAGTGGACATCTTTGGCTGTGATTTGAAAAAGGTCTATTGGCATATCGGTCTTTTTGGCCCCGCCCAGTATCCGTCTTGTTAGTGAATACTCCGCAGTGTCGATCGCGGGAAGTAAAAACTGAGAATCGCCCGAAATTCGGCTCCTTTTCGCGCCATGCCTTCGGCTCCATACTGGCACAGGCCGACGGCGTGGCCGAATCCGCGGCCGTCGATAAAGGCATAGGCGCCCCTGCGCCGCTCGATCCTGTAGCTGTTACTGCGAATCCTGCTGCCGCTTGGGTCCACCGTGAGGCGAAAATCTTCGGCACGAAGGCTT
>JAWLHD010000173.1:0-7933 GCA_041690555.1 Anaerohalosphaeraceae bacterium | reverse complement strand
AGACGCACCGGCCGGCTCTCGCCCAGGTTGTAGATTTCGTAACCGCTGCATACATTCATCGCGGCCATAACCCCGTCGATTATATCGTCGATGTACGTGAAGTCACGCATCATCGACCCGTCCCCAAACACGGGAATCGGTTCGCCCGCCTCGATCAGACGCACAAACTTGTTAATCGCCAGATCCGGCCTCTGCCGCGGCCCATAAACGGTAAAGAATCGCAGGCATGTAATATCGATGCCGTAAAGGTGGCTGTAGGTATGACAAATCAACTCGCCAGCCTTCTTTGTCGCCGCGTATGGCGAGATCGGATAGTCCACGTTGTCGGTCTCGCAGAACGGAACCTTCTCGTTATTCCCATACACGCTCGAACTCGAAGCGAAGATGAACTTCTTAACCCCGAAATTCTTAGCCGCCTCCAACAGCAGCACCGTCCCGTTGAGGTTCACGTCGTTGTACAGCACCGGCTCTTCGATAGAAGGTCGAACGCCCGCCCTGGCCGCCAGATGCACCACGATCTCAACATCACGATTGGCAAGAATCGAATTGATGGGATGGGGGTCGCGAATGTCCGCCTGCACCACTTGAAACCGCTCATCCTCCATGCACCCGGCCAGATTCGCCCACTTTACCTCAGGATCATAGAAGCCGTCGAAGTTGTCCAGCCCAACTACTCCACGGCCGTCGGCTAACAGCCGCTCACATAAATGCGAACCAATGAATCCTGCCGCTCCGGTAACCAGCACCTTTGAACCGTTCTGCATCAATCCATTTCCTTGGCAAGCTGCTTGATGTATCGCCGCAGGTCCGCTCGCATATCCTCTCGCTTCAGAGCAAACTCGATGTTCGTCCGCACGAAGCCCTCCTTGTTGCCGATGTCGCAGCGCCTGCCCTTAAGGCGCACGCCGTACATCGGCCGCTCTCTGGCCAGCATACGCATCGCATCGGTAATCTGTATCTCTCCGCCCTTGCCGGGCTGGGTCCGCGAAATGTGCTCGAAAATATCCGGCGTGAAAACATACCGGCTCGCCACCGCAAGATTCGAAGGCGCCACCGCCGGCTCGGGCTTCTCCACTAAATCGTTCAGTCGGTAGACTCCGTCCTCTATCTCCTCACCGTCGGCGACTCCGTAACGGCTCACCTTGCTTGTCTCAACCTCCTCAAGAAGCACGGCCGGACCTTCGTACCGCGCATACACATCGGTCAACTGCTTGATCGCCGGCGTCGGAGCATCCATGAGTGTATCGCCCAACAGCACCGCAAACGGCTCATCGTTGACGTGAAACCGCCCACAGTAAATCGCATCTCCCAGCCCCCGCATCTCCTTTTGCCACACAAAGTGTATATCCGCCAGTTCGCTGATCCGACGCATGGCCGCCAGTTCCGCAGTGCGGTTCTTCTCAGCCAACTGAGCTTCGAGCTGAAAGCTGCGGTCGAAATGCTCCTCGATCGCCCGCTTGCCCTTTCCGATCACCATCAGAATATCGGTGATGCCCGCCGCGACCGCCTCCTCCACCACATACTGGATCACCGGTGTATCCACAATCGGCAGCATCTCCTTCGGTTGCGATTTCGTTGCGGGAAGAAACCGCGTCCCGAACCCCGCCGCCGGGATTACCGCCTTGCGTATCACGACTGCCCTCCGCAATCGCCTGCAGCAATCTTCGGTTTGATAACTCGCACATCCAGACCGCGCAGCCGCTTGACAAGCGCCTTGAACATCGCCTCGTTCCTGTAGACGCCTGTAATCGCGCCGCCCGAACCTGTGAATTTCGCACTGGCGCCCACCGATCGAGCAGTCTCCACCATCTCAACATTCGCTTCACTGATTCGATAAAGCTTGCGCCGACGATCAAAGTTGGCGTCCAGCAGAGGCCCGATCTCATCGCCCCGCCCGTCCAACATATAGCCTCTTACACGACGAGCAAGATTGGCCCAATAACTCATTGCGGATACCACCGCCTTTTCGCCAAGATTGAATCTCGCACGAATATCATTGTGGAACACCTCCGTCGGCTCGCTCAACTCGTCCCGGTATGCCACGTAGAGCCGCGGCAGCAGACTCGGGTCCAACTCCTCATACATCCCGTATCCCTGACGCTCCATCGCTTCTCTATCAAAATCCATGTACACGCAACCCTCGTACACCTGGATAACGCGGTCCTGCAGCCCAGCGGATATCTTCAATTCATCTCGTTCCGCGGATAACACCAGGTTAGCCTGAATGGGCTTAGGTATACTTACCCCATAAAACGCCATCAGCGCACGAAGGCAGGCCGTAATGATCGCGCTGGAACCCGCAAGCCCCACTCCGTGGGGAATGTCGGAGTGATACCGAATGGTGAAATTCTTGTCATGAAGTGCAATCTGATTCGCCCTGCAGTAATCACAAAACCGCTTGACGGTAGCCTTCAGGAGTCGGATTCCCCCGTAGTAGCCGTGCAGCTCAACGTCATGTACAAGCTGCGCCGTACTGCCAAATCGCGAATGATCTTTCTGGCTTGGCAGTATCTCTAATTCAGGGCTCTCATATAGCACCACCTCAGCCGCGAAATTCGTAAACGCATACGAAATCGTCCGCCCAAAATACCCGTCCGACGGATTGCCCACAAGACCAGCCCGCGGATACGCCTTTGTCCGGATGATCATTTCAGTCCTCGCTTTGAGCGATGTCTAAACACACTCCGTCCCCGTGGGTTGCGCGCAAAAAGCACAACCGCCCCCGTTTGTCGTCTTCCTTGTCCGGCTCTTGTCCGAAAATCACTGCAATTGGGCAACACAACTGCCGCACTCAAGCACGCCCAACACTGATTTTCCATCGCATATGACCGCTTTTAAGTCATTGCTGACTCGAAGGGTCTATAGTACTTTAAGTATCGGCACACCCGCGACTCAGTATAAGCAAAGGATGCAGCAAAGTCCGGCATGAAACTCTTTTCACGATGACAAATTTACGTCGTATAATATCGCACTGTTCACCCACAGCAAGTCGTCTGACTCGCCTCGTCACGGCTGCTCAGGCGCGGCATGTACAAAACGTCCTGTCGTTTTCCCACACTGTAACGCTCGACAGGGTTGCTCCAGTAAAACACCCGTTAAGTCGCTGCCAGGCCACTCTCGCTATGTTTTCAACCGTCGGGTTGAGATTCACAAACTCGGCAACCTGTGTATTCAAGTTCCTGTGATCCACCGACTGTATGAACCGGTCAAAGACAGTCTTTTCAAAATCCCCGATCTGGAACTCGCCCTGTTCCAGAGGGCGCTCAACTGTCACCTCTATAACATAATTGTGTCCATGACCCGATGGGTTTGCGCACTTGCCGAAGATCTCCATGTTCTTCTCTTCACTGAATTTGTCGTTCCACAGCTTGTGCATAGCCGCAAATTCGAACTTCTCGCTGAAATAGTACACCGTGCAATCCTCTCCGCAAACAGCCACCTTCCGAAATGGATTCAACTCAAGACAGATACGGCTCAGGTCAGGCCCCTCAAAACGCCCTCCTAATGCCCTCCAGGCCTCCTGCAACAAGGCAGCAACGTCCGATAAAGCGATATGCAGCCCATTTTCATACCACTCACAGATCCGCTTGACAAACAATGGCAGAATCTCGGCTCGAACCTCTCGATCGATCTCGGTCACATTTACCACGAAACCAGTGTCGCTGTCTACCCCCCCGGAAAGTTCCACCCAAAGACTGAAGTAAAGCGCCAACCCCTCACCGCAAGGCTTGGATGCATACGAGTTGTACCCGTACTGCTGCTCGGCCAGAAAAGGGTTGACCGAAAAACGAATTTGCCTCGCCAGCGTCTGCACCATGAGCAAGCCCGTTATCCGCGGTTCTTGTGCATCAGCGTCAGGACCTCTGCACGGCTGCGAGGATCAGTCTTGAACAGACCCCTCAGCGCACTTGTGACCATCTCGGCGCCTGGCTTACGTATGCCCCTTATTGTCATACAACTGTGCGATGCCTCAATCACAACTGCAACGCCTTTCGGCCGAAGGTGATCCATCAGAAAATCGGCAACCTGTGCCGTCATTCGCTCCTGTACCTGCAGCCGCCGCGCATAGCATTCGACAATTCGCGCAAGCTTGCTCACACCGAGGACCTTGCCGCTCGGAAGATAAGCCACGTTGGCCGTGCCGATAAACGGCATCATGTGATGCTCACAAATACTGTAGAAAGGGATATCACGCAAGAGGACCACTTCGTCATACTTTTCGTGAAAAATGCTGCGCAAATGTTCCGTCGGCGAATGCTGCATGCCTTCCAGAAGCTCTTCATACATATTCGCCACGCGTCTTGGAGTCGCCTGCAATCCTTCGCGATCCGGGTCTTCGCCGACTGCCAGCAGAATCTCACGCACCGCCTTCTCTATTCTCTCAAGATCAACCGGTTTCGCCGCTTCAGAGCCCATGAGACCTTCTTCGCACTTCATTTCATTTTCGCCTCGTTAATCACAAACGTCGTCAGCAGCCGCACACCAAAACCAATAGAGCCGGGACTGCCGAACTTCTTTGACCCGTCGACCATCCCGACACCCGCAATATCCAGGTGCGCCCATTCCACTTCACGGGCAAATTCACCCAGAAAAGCCGCCGCTGTACACGCACCGCCCCATTTGCCGCCTATGTTCTTTAAATCCGCTATCTTGCTTTTCATTAGTTCAAGGTATTCCTCGCCGCAAGGCATGTGCCACACGTTTTCACCACATGCTGCCGAGGCCTCCTTAATTTGCGTTATCAGCCGGTCACTGTGGCTCATAAGGGCGGCCCGCCACTCGCCCAGTGCGACAACCGATGCGCCGGTTAATGTCGCCACATCGACCACCACGTCGCATTTCAATTTGACGGCATGATGGATCGCATCACAGAGGATCATGCGTCCTTCTGCATCCGTGTTCTGTATTTCTACTGTCTTGCCACTGTAGGTAGTGACGATATCTCCAGGCCGGTAGCTCATGCCGTCCGGCATGTTCTCAGCCGCCGGAATGATCCCGTAAACATTAATGGCCGGCTTCAGTGCGGCAATCGCCTTCATCGCACCCAGAACCGCCACTCCACCACTCTTATCAAATTTCATCTCATGCATGCCGTCGGACGGTTTAATACTGATGCCGCCGCTGTCAAACGTCACCGCTTTGCCCACAAGACCGATCGTACGTGCCAGTGCCTTTGAAGGCGTGTACTTAATGACGATTAGTCGCGGCTGCGTCGCCGAACCACGCCCCACTGCCAGCAGTCCGCCCATCCCCCTCGCGAGGATCTGCTTTTCATCCATAACACTGCACGTCAGCCCGGAGGTTTGAGCCGCCAGTCTCTTGGCCATGGCCGCAAGAGAAGGCGGATTGATCACGTTGGCCGGCCGGTTCATAATGGTACGCGCGAAACTCTGCGACCCCCCCAGCACATTTCCGACCTTCACCCCTTCACCCAAAGCCCGCGCCAGAGCTGCGTCCGGTTCGGCAATCACTATCTGGATGCTTGCAGGCCGGCCGTTCTTGTCCTCACTCTTGCCAACAAACTCATCATACCGGTATGCGCCGAAATGCACTCCTTCCGCAAGTGCCTGCCCGATCTCGCCCGCGGCAAGCCTTTTCGGGAGATCGCCGTGAAGCGACAGAACAACTTTGGTAGCCTTTAGGTCCACTGCCTTGCTCACGGCCCGCCCCGCCGCCTGCCGCAGCGTATCAATGGTTGTTTCTTTGCGGCCGCCCAGGCCCACCATCACGATCCGCCGCGAGCCGACAGCCTTGTTGCCATACACAACAGTTGTCGTGTTCACCTTGCCTGTGAAGTCCCCAAGTCGCTGGATCTGCGAAAGCCCGCCCCCAAGTGCCTTGTCCAAGCGTCTGAATACATCTGAGATCTTGCCGTCCGAATGAACCCCGACAGCCGCAACATCCGCCGAAGCGGTCAACGCGTCAACCTTCGCGACGGCCACTCTTACCCTGATGATCTCACGATTCATGGCGTTTCTCCATTGCACCAAAACAGCCGGACATCCTTGCCATCAACTCTGCACTACTTCTTGCGCCCGCCCCGCGGTTCGGCGGCCTGCTCACTGCCAGCCCCTTTTCGGCTGCGGAGGCGCAGATAACTTTCAACAAAAACCTCTATTTGCCCGTCCAGTACTGCCTGCACGTTTCCGGTCTGTTCATCGGTTCGATGGTCTTTTACCATCTGATAAGGCTGCAAGACGTAGCTGCGTATCTGGTTGCCCCAGGCAATCTCACCCTTGTTGCTGTACAGTTTGGCTAATTCCGCGTCCCGCTTCTGCCTCTCCAGCATGACAAGCCGCGATTGCAGCATCTTCATCGCCTGTGCACGGTTCTTGTGCTGACTCCGCTCATTCTGGCACTGTACCACTATGCCCGTCGGAACATGCGTGATCCGAACCGCCGAAGAAGTCTTATTTACGTGCTGACCACCAGCGCCGCTGGCTCGAAAGAAGTCAACCCGCAAATCGTCCTCGTCGATGTCAATGTCGACATCCTCGTATTCGGGAAGCACATCAACCGCCGCGAAACTCGTATGCCTTCTGTTCTGCGAGTCAAACGGGCTGATTCGCACCAGCCTGTGCACCCCGGTTTCACAGGAAAGTTTGCCGAACGCAAACGGGCCGCTAACCCGCAGCGTCGTAGATCGAATTCCTACTTCTTCACCCGGAGTCAGGTAGAGTTCCTCATAGGCAAGCTTGTTCTGCTCGAAGTAGCGCGTGTACATTCGCAGCAGCATCATCGCCCAATCGCAACTTTCGGTACCGCCCGCCCCCGCGTGAATACTGAAAAAACAACTTTTTGTGTCGTCCTGACCGCTCAGCAATCCCGCAACCTCTATCTGATCGCATTTACGCGAAAGTGCCATAAGGTCGTGCTCGATGGATTTCATCGTATCCGAATCTCCTTCGTCGGCCGCAAGCTCAAGCAATTCCTCAAGATCTGCCGCCGCCGAAGATATCTCCCTAACAGGCTCCATAACTGACTTGACGGCGCTCAATGCACCAACCACCCCCTGGGCCTTTTCAGGGTTGTCCCAGAAGCCCGGCTCAGACATCTTCGCTTCAAGTTCCGCCCGCTGCGCCTCTTTAGCAGGCAAGTCAAAGCCAGTCCCGGATCTCATCGACCCGGGCCCGCAAATCGCTGATCAAAACCTTAAGTTCCGATATCTCCATGTCGCTCGCAATGCCTTTCTGCAAAACCAAATCTCTCTTATATGCCCAACCGTTTCCTTTTGCAAGCGGTCATTTCAAACCTGCAAAGCATATCCAGTGAACAATACCCCCGCCGCCGTCTTCCCGTTCACCTGATTTCTCGGGCCTCGGGCAGGCGCGTGCCACAGCGCACCCTCATGGCACGTAATATGCCCAGGCCTTGCGACCCGCGCTAAAAATACGCCAGTGCGAGTAGACGAAGTCTTCCGTGTATCGCCTTGGATCAATGACGAATTGCGACCTGCTTTGCCACTGCAGTATATCCTCCTTCATTGCGTCAGCAACTGGCGGAAGAACTCGCCGCGGGTTCTGTTCGCCGGGATCCGTCCCCAGATCGTATTCGAACACCTTATCCAGATATGGCCAATACACCACCTTGCGGCTGCCCTCCATGAAGCCAATCGGACTGTCGGAATACCACGAAGAGAAATAGAGCCGCCGATTCATTTCCGACGGCACAAATGCGTTCCTGCCCTCGAATAGTGCGCCGTCGATTCCAAAACCCAGCAAACTCAGCAGCGTCGGCGTCACATCGAGTTGGGAACAGGGCCAGTCATGACGGATGCCCTGCTCGAGGCGCCCCGGCCAGCGAATCACCCAGGGCACCCGGATCACCTCTTCATAAGGACTCCACCTGGCAAAGCCGGTGTTTGAGCGGAAGCTTGTTCCATGGTCACCCAGAATGCACAAAATCGTGTTTTCCTGTAGCCCGCGATCCCTTA
>JAWLHD010000172.1:0-7944 GCA_041690555.1 Anaerohalosphaeraceae bacterium | reverse complement strand
CTCTGCCGAAGACCAAGGGCGTCGAAAAGGTGGGCATAATAAGCACTCTGGGTCTGCGCGGCGACGCCAAGAGCGTGCCGGTATTGGCAGAGCTGGTTGGCGACGCGGACATTGACGTTGCATCGGCGGCGGTTACGGCGCTGGGGCAGATCGCCGGTGCGGAGGCTCGCGGGGCTTTGGCGAAGGCAAAGGACACCACGACGGGCGAACTGAGGATGCTCGTGCTGGACGCGTATCTTAACTGCGCAGACGGGCTGATCGATGCCGGCGAGAATGAAGAGGCGCTTAAGATATACCGCGAGCTGTACAGCAGCGACATACCCCAGGTGATTCGCAGCGCGGCGCTTCGGGGGACGGTCTATTCGCTTCCGGACAAGGCGGGCGAGATTATCCTGGAGGTGATCAAGGGTGGGGACGCGGCGATGCAGGAGATCGCGTTCGGACTGGTGGGCGAGATAAGGGATGATGGTGAGATTGCGGCGCTTGCGGCTGAACTGCCCGGGCTTGGTGCGTCGGGGCAGGTGCAGTTGATCACGGCGCTTGCCAACCGGGGCAGCGCGGTGGCCAAAGATGCGGTTGTCGCGGCGGTAGAGAGCGACAATGCGGATGTTCGGGTGGCGGCGTACAAGGCTCTTGCGTCGTTAGGCGACCGGACGACCGTTGGGCTGCTTGCGGAGGCGGCGGGAAGCGCCGTGGGGGCCGAGCGGCTGGCGGCGAGGGAAAGTCTGTACAGTATGCGCGACAGCGGTGTGGACGCGACTATTCTTGCGCTGATCGGCGAGGCGCCCGAGGCGACGAAGGTCGAGTTGATTCGCAGCGTCAGCCAGCGGAACATCAGGGACGCGCTCGGGACGCTGCTCAAGGCGGCGACTGATCCGTCGAGCAGGGTGCAGGTGGAAAGCTACAAGGGCTTGCAGACGGCGGCCGGCGCGTCTGAACTGGGGACGCTGGTCGGGCTGCTGGCGGGCGTTGAGCATAGCGCAGTGCGGAGCGAGGCCGAGCGGACGGCGGCTGCGATTGCGGCGAAGGTGGAGGACAGGTACGGCAGGACGGCGCCGGTCATTGCGGCCTTTGAGGCTGCGGAGGACGCCGCTGTGAAGGCTTCGCTGCTTAACGTGCTGGGACGCATCGGTGAAGACGGCTCGTTCCTCAGCGTGTACATGGGACTGAAGGATGAGAATCCGGCGGTGCGTGAGGCGGCGATCAAGGCTGTGAGCATCTGGCCGAACAGCAAGCCGGCGGATGCGCTTCTGGAGATTGCCGGAAATGCTTCGGAGCCCAAGGAGAGGATTCTTGCGCTGCGGGGCTATGTCGCCCTGGCGGGTCTGGACGCGAAGACCAAGCCCGCGGCGACGATCGGGCGGTTTCGCAAGGCGATGACGCTTGCGGCGAACGTCGGCGAGAAGCGCATGGTTCTGGCGGGGATTGCAACGGTGAACGAGGTTGCGGCTTTGGACCTTGCGCTTGAGTATATGCAGGACGAGACGCTGGCCGTGGAGGCGCAGGCGGCGGCTATCCGCATCGCGTCGGCAATAGTCCAGGACAGTCCGCAGGCTGCGAAGGCGGCGCTGGAAAGAGTATTGGCGGCGACGCGCAACGAGGTTCTGCGCGCACAGGCGCAGGGCGTGCTGGATCAAATGGCCGAAAACAACTGATCGTGTCTTTTTTTCTAACTTCGGAAGAATACAGAAAGGGTGAGGTCTATGGACAGGCGGATGAGAACAGCGGGGCGGCTCGGTTTGTTCGCGGTGCTTCTGGCGGTGTGTGTTGCGTTGGCCTCGTGCGGTTCGCAGATGAAGGCGCAGACCGTCACCGATATGGTGGCCGATACGGGCGACAGCTTCATGGGAGACTGGATGGGTGTCTACCGGGGCAACGACGGAATCAGTGTCGAGTTTGCCGCACAGGTGATCGGATTGGGCGAGGGCAAGTACCGCATCAACATTCTTGATGCGTTCGACCTTGGGCTGGCGCCGAACACCGTGCTGGAGGCCAAGCTGGACGGCGAGAAGGTTACGTTCCAGGGGGTCGCAGGGCATTACGTACAGGGGCAAGGCGTGCTGGACGGGGAGACGTTTAAGGGCAGTTACAGCGGCCAAGACGGCGGCGTTTTCGAGATGAGTCGTGTTGTGCGGCTTTCGCCGACGCTGGGGCAGAAGCCTCCACGGGGTGCGATCGTGCTTTTCGACGGCAAGAGTACTGGCGAGTGGCAGCATCCGGGCAAGGAGGGAGCGATCACGTGGCCGATCATTGACGGGGCGATGCAGGTCGCCAAGGGCAACATTGTGACCAGGCGCAAGTTTACGGATTACAAGCTGCATATCGAGTTTCGCACTCCGTACATGCCGACGAAGCGGGGGCAGGCGCGGGGCAACAGCGGCGTGTATCTGCAGGGGCGTTATGAGATTCAGGTTCTGGATAGTTATGGGCTGGAAGGGCTTGACAATGAATGCGGCGGGATATACAGGGTTGCGCGTCCGCGTGTGAACATGTGTGCTCCGCCCGGACAATGGCAGACATACGATATCGCGTTTAGGGCTCCGCGGTCCGATAACAGCGAAAAGAAAACCGACAACGCCCGCTTGACTGTGATTCACAACGGCGTTAAAATACACGACCAGATAGAGATTCCGGGTCCGACGGGCGGCGCGCTGGACGGCGAGGAATTATTGCCGGGCGGCATTTTTCTTCAGGACCACGGCGATCCTGTTCAGTACCGTAATATATGGCTTGTGGAGGTGGAGTGAGCCTCCTGGGGGGGCCTGGCGGGCAGTTCATGCGGCCTGCGCGGTTTTGGCGGCGCGAAAGTTGCGAAAAAGCGGGCATAATTTGCAGTGCCTGATCGTCTAAGATAGGGCACTGTAACGAGTTTTATCGAGGGATACGACCATGGCGCATCAAAAAGATTCGACGGGACGAAGGATTTCCAGGCGGCGGTTTCTCGGGACGGCGGCGGGCGGCGCTGCGGCTTTTACGCTTGTTCCCAGGCACGTTCTGGGCGCCGGCATGACGCCTCCCAGCGAGAAGCTGAACATTGCGACTATCGGCGCGGGCGGCATGGGGTCGGCCAATACGAATGGCTGCCGCAACGAGAATATCGTGGGCCTTTGCGACGTCGACGACAGGCGCGCCAAGGATACGTACGAGCGTTTTCCCAATGCGAAGCGGTGGAAGGATTTCCGGCAGATGCTGGACAAGCAGAAGGAGATCGAGGCGGTTATTGTCGCCACTCCGGATCACGTTCATGCACCGGCGGCGATCGCTGCTATGAAGCGCGGCAAGCATGTTTACGTTCAGAAGCCGCTGACGCGGACGGTTTACGAGGCGCGGATGCTGACCGAGGCCGCCCGCAAGTACAACGTCAAGACGCAGATGGGCAACCAGGGGCGCTCGGGCGAGGGCGTTCGGCTGATCTGCGAGTGGATCTGGGACGGGGCAATCGGCGAGGTGCGCGAGGTGCACGCGTGGACGAACAGGCCTGTGTGGCCGCAGGGTCTTGACAGGCCGAAGGATACGCCGCCGGCGCCGGCGGAGCTTGACTGGGATCTTTGGCTTGCGGGTTCGCCGGAGCGTCCGTATCATCCGTGTTATCTGCCTTTTAACTGGCGCGGCTGGTGGGACTTCGGCGGGGGGGCTCTTGCGGACATGGCGTGCCACGTGTGCGATCCGGTGTTTGCGGCGCTGAAGCTGAAGTATCCGACGAGCGTTCAAGCGGACGCAACGGAAGTTAACAACGAGACGTTTCCGAAGGCGTCGACCGTTACATACGAGTTTCCGGCGCGCGAAGGGATGAGTGCGGTGAAGCTGGTTTGGTACGACGGCGGGCGAAAACCGCCGCGTCCGGCCGCGCTGGAAGAAGGTCGCAATCTCGAGCAGGCCAGCAGCAATGTGCTGTTCATCGGCGACAAGGGCGTGCTTCGCTGCGGCGAGTACGGCGACAGCCCGCGGCTGATACCTGAATCGGTGATGAAGGAATACAAGCGTCCCGAGAAGAGTCTGCGGCGCGTCGAGGGGAGCCACGAGCAGAACTGGATCGACGCGTGCAAGGGCAGGCTCGAACAGGCATGTTCGCATTTTGATTATGCCGGTCCGCTGACGGAAATGGTGGTGATGGGCAACCTTTCACTGCGTCCCGAAGTCGTCGGCGAGAAGCTTCTTTGGGACGGAGCGAACATGAAAGTTACGAACAACGAGAAGGCAAACCGGTATGTAAATCTACCCGCACGGAAGGGCTGGGGCCTCGAAGAAGTCTGATCGGCCCTTATCACAGAACCCAAACAGAAGGCAGATTCATGAAAGAAAAGAGAAATACCCCACTGACTCGGCGTCAGTTCGTGGGCGGCGCGGCGGCTGCATCGGCCTTAGGATTCTCCATTGTTGCTCGACACGTGATCGGCGGTCCCGGTCATGTGCCTCCGAGTGAAAAACTCAACGTGGCGGGCATCGGCGTCGGGGGGCGGGGCGCAAGCATTATCAATGCGTGCGAGAGCGAAAACGTCGTGGCGCTTTGCGACGTCGACGCAGGGAGAGCAGGCGGGACTTACAAGAAGTTTCCGAATGCCAAAGTTTACCAGGATTACCGCAAGATGCTGGACAAGGAGGGCAAGAGCATCGATGCGGTTACAATCGGCACGCCCGACCATGTCCACGCGCCGGCGACGATCCGCGCGATGAAGATGGGCAAGCACGTGTACGTCGAGAAGCCGATGGCGCACACGATCCGGGAAGCCCGCGAAATGACGAAGGTCGCCAGAGAGACCGGCGTCGTAACGCAGATGGGCAACCAGGGTCATGCGGGGGAGGGTCTTCGTCTTTATTACGAATTCATCAAGGACGGGGCGATCGGCACCGTGAAGGAGGTTCACGTGTGGAGCGACCGGGCGGGTGTTCCGGGCGGTCGTGCGTGGTGGCCTCAGGGTGTCGATCGACCGACGGACACGCCGCCGGTTCCGGATTCACTGGACTGGGACAACTGGCTTGGTCCTGCGCCGGTCAGGCCTTATCATCCTGCGTACGTGCCGTTCAAGTGGCGCGGCTGGTTTGATTTCGGGTGCGGTGCTCTGGGCGACATGGCGGTTCACAACGCGGATCCGGCGTTCTTTGCGCTGGACTTGGATGCACCGGCAGCGGTTGAGGCGGAGAGCAGTCCCGTCAATAACGAGACTTTCCCGGCATGGTCGATTATCACTTATTACTTCGCGGCAAAGGGCGATCGGCCGGCTGTCAAGATGAAGTGGTACGACGGCGGCAAACTGCCCGAACCGCCGGAAGGTTTCGAGGAGAATCGGCGGTTTGGCGACAACGGCATTTTGTTCGTCGGCACGAAGGCCATGCTGTTAGGCGGCAGTCACGCCGGGGCGCCGCGGATTGTGCCCGAGACGAAGATGAAGGAATACGGAGGACGTCCGCCGCGGCTTTTGGAGAGGTCCGGGGATCATAGCAAGGAATGGATTCAGGCGTGCAAGGACGGCAAGCCGGAGAACGCCAAGTCCGGCTTCTGGTATGCCGGTCCGTTTACCGAGGCGCTGTTGGTCGGCAATCTGGCGGTGCGCACGGGCAAGCGGGTCGAGTGGGACAGCAAGAACATGCGTTCGCCGAATGTGCCGGAGGCGAACCAGTACGTTTCGAAGGTTTATCGTAAAGGCTGGGAAATCTGACGGCCAAACAACAACGTTAGCTTAGGAGAAATGGTATGAATCAAAGAAGAGCGCTCTTTGTGCTCGTGGCGGCGGTTGCAGCGGCGGCGTGTGTGTCGCCGTCGTTCGGCCAGGGGCAGCGCAGGATGATGGGTGTCCATCCGGCCACCGATGCGTATGACGGCTGGCGGCTTGGTATGCAGGCGTACACTTTCAATCGCTTCACGTTTTTCGAGGCGGTGGACAAAACGGCGTCCTTGGGGCTGAGCTGGATCGAGGCGTATCCCGGTCAGCGGCTCAGTGCCGACAGCGATGCACGAACGGACCACAATATGCCGGCCGAGGCGCGCGAACTGATGAAGGCGAAGCTCCGCGACGCGGGCGTTCGGTTGGTTAACTACGGCGTGGTCGGGCTCTCGAAGAACGAAGCCGAAAGCCGCAAAGTGTTTGAGTGGGCAAAGGAAATGGGGGTGCGCACGATCGTCAGCGAGCCGCCGGAAGATGCGTTCGACACTATCGAGAAGCTCGCCGACGAGTACGAGATAAACGTTGCGATTCATAACCATCCGAAGCCCTCTCACTACTGGGATCCGGCTACGGTCCTGAGGGTCCTGGAAGGGCGCAGCAGCAGACTTGGCGCGTGTGCCGACACGGGTCACTGGGTGCGTTCGGGTCTGGACCCGGTGGAGTGCCTCAAGAAGCTCGAAGGTCGGATCATCAGCCTGCACTTCAAGGAACTGCAGGACGGTCATGACGTGCCGTGGGGCCAGGGCGCCAATCGCGCGACTCCGCTGCTCAAGGAACTGCATCGGCAGGGTTTCAGGGGCGTCTTCTCCGTCGAGTATGAGCACAACTGGCTCAACTCGGTTCCTGAGATTCGCCAGTGCGTTGCGTTTTTCAATAAGATGGGCAATGAATTGAAGCCCGGCGGCTGGAAGGAACTCATGGCGGCGGACCTGTCGGACTGCACATTCAAGGCCGGCGCGTGGACTGTCGAGGAGGGCGTTCTTGCCCGCAAAGGCGGCGGCGACATCTGGACGAAGGAACGCTACGGCGACTTCATCCTCGACCTGGAGTTCAAGGTCGACCCGAGGAGCAACAGCGGCGTGTTCATTCGCACCGCCGACATCAACGATTGCGTTCAGACGGGTATCGAAGTGCAGGTCTACGACAGCTTCGGGGCTCAACCGAGCAAGCACGGCTGCGGGGCTATCTACGACTGCCTGGCTCCTGAGAAGAATACGGTCAAGAAGGCCGGCGAGTGGAATCGTCTGACGATAACCGCCATCGGCAGCCGCATCATGGTCGCAATGAACAACGAGCGGATCATCAGCATGAATCTTGACGACTGGACCGAAGCGGGCAAAAACCCGGACGGCAGCGCAAACAAGTTCAAGACCGCCTACAAAGACATGGCTCGGACGGGCGCGATCGGCTTCCAGGATCACGGCAATCCCGTCTGGTACCGCAACACGAAAATCAGAGAAATCGATATGTCACAGTGGAGATCCAGAAGACAATGAAAAATCAATTTGACAGAAGAAGTTTCATGCGCGGCACAGCCGCAATCGGTGCGGGTTTGTTCATTGCCCCCAACGCCTTCGGGCAGGGCGCCGCGGCCGGGGCGAAAGCTCAGCTCAACGTCGCCCTGTTAGGCGCAGGCGCCCAGGGTCAGGTGCTGATGAACGCAGTCCTGAAACTCGGCAAGGAATCGGGCGTGTGCTTCAAGGCGGTTTGCGACATCTGGGAAGAGCAGAACCTGAAGCGTGTTTCGCGAACGCTCAATGCCTATAAGGCATACGGGCACGCGGGAACGGGCTACGTGGACTACAAGGAAATGCTGGACAAGGAAAAGGGTCTGGACGCGGTGATCGTCGCCACGCCGGACTTCTGGCACGCCGAACATGCCTGTGCATGCATGGAAAAAGGGCTGCACGTTTACTGTGAGAAGGAAATGTCCAACACGCTGGAAGGGGCCAAGAAGATGGTCGCCACGGCGAAGAAGACGGGCAAGCTTCTGCAGATCGGCCATCAGCGTCGCAGCAATCCGCGTTACCGGCACTGCTATGACAAGGTCATCAAGGAAGCCAAGCTCCTTGGGCGCATCACCACCGTCAATGGTCAGTGGAACCGCAGCAAGGCGGCCTGCGAAGACCTCGGCTGGCCTAAAGGCAGCGAGATTCCCGCGGCGACGCTGCAGAAGTTCGGCTTCAAGGACATGACCCAGTTCCGCAACTGGCGCTGGTACAAGGGTCTTGGCGGCGGTCCCATCGTCGACCTCGGCTCGCATCAGATCGACATCTACGCA
>JAWLHD010000171.1:0-7959 GCA_041690555.1 Anaerohalosphaeraceae bacterium | reverse complement strand
GCGACCTTCGCCACAGGATCGAAGATTACGTCCAACAGATCAAGCCAATGGATGCTCGGCAGATGAAGAAGGAGCTGGCAGAACTGCTGGACGACGTAGAGATGCGCGCAATTGCCGAGCACAAGGGCGGTCCGCTGGCGGACGTTGATCAGATATCCGCACGTCTGGAAACACACAAGATCAGCAAAGATAAGGCTCGGTCGATGGCACAGGGGCTGAGCCACGCGGTGGAGATGATAGGAGAAGAATACCGTTCAGGCAAGCGTCCGGCTGACAAGGCGTCCGATGCTGCAATGAAGGCGGCCGGCCTGTCGGATGAGCAACTCAAGGCGACCCACGACAAGATCGAGACCTACCTTCGCGAGACTCGCCGGGAGGAACTCGATCCGGAGGGTATCAAGGCTGATATCGAGAAATTGCTTAAGAGTCCCGGAGAGGGCGTTGAGGCACTGAAAGAACGTCTGGCGCATGTCGACCGGTCCACAATTGCGGCGGTAATATCGTCGCGCGCGGATATCAGCGGGAACAAAGCCGATAAGATCGCCGATACGGTCTGGAGCGCGATTGAGAAGCTGCGCGGCGGACGTGAAGAGGCTGCCGCGGGTGTCGGGCAGAAGGTCGAAGGCGTGCAGGGCAAAGTTGACGAAACGATGGAGGGAATCCAACATAAACTGCAGAACTACATGGACTCGTTAGGTCGGCCGGAACTGCAATATGAGGGAGTCAAGCACGATATTCAACTACTGTTTCAGGATCCGAAGGCCGGGGCAGACGCAATACTGCATCGTCTCAAAGCGATGGACCGCGAAACGCTCAAAGCCATAATCGCATCACGGCACGACCTTTCAGAGGAGGATGCCGAGCAGATCGTCAGCCGTATGGAAGCCGCTCGTGACGAAACAATCGCAAAGGCAGAACAAATGAAAGAGCAGATACAGGAAAAAGTCCAGCAGGCGCGCGAGCGTGTTCTGCACGAGGCCGAAGAGGCGCGGCAGACGGCCAGTACCGCGGCCTGGTGGACATTCGGCTCGGCATTGGCTTCGGCGGCCGCGGCGGTTGTGGGCGGGATTCTGGCTGTACAGTATCTGTAGTACTGTATGAGATCGCATCCGTGGCGAAGTGAGGCTCTTCTCATCGTGGACATTTGAGCGGCTCAGCATCGGCGCTTCTGCCCGGTGGAGCAAGAAAATGAAGGTTCTTTGGGAGGCGCTGAAGGCTGCTGTCATTGCCTTCATGCAGCACGATGCGGTTGTGCTGGCGGCAGCACTGGCGTTTTTCGCCATGCTGTCGCTGGCGCCGCTTCTGATTCTGCTGGTTACCATAGGCGTATATACGGGTCAGGACTATCATCAGTTGCTTGTCAACGAGGTGAAAGGGGCGCTGGGTCCTGCCGCTGGCAGCGCACTCGAGCAACTGCTGGATAATGCAAGGGCTCAAAGGGTCGCGGCCACCTGGTCGGCGGTGATCGGCGTGGGTTCAGTGATCGTCGGGGCAACGATTGTTTTCGCACATCTCCAGAAGACTCTCAACCGTACGTTCAACGTGCGGACGAGCACCGGATTCATCTTCTCATGGTTCTACAAGCGGGCGCTTTCGATGCTGATGGTATTCGGAATCGGTGTCCTGCTTGTTGCGTCGCTGGTGGTGAGTTCCGTTTTGTCGGCCATCTTTGAAAATGAAGGACTGTATGACGCCGTCGACCTGCTGATCTCACTGGTAATGTTCATAGTGATCTTCGCGATGATGTACAAAATACTGCCGGATGTCAGAATCGCCTGGAGAGATGTCTGGGTCGGGGGATTTATCACGGCCATGCTGTTCGTCGCGGCAAAGTGGGCAACCGCGCGATACCTGGCGCACCAAGCGGCCGCATCCATCTACGGCGCGGCCGCATCACTCTTTATTGTCCTGCTCTGGGCCTTTTACTCAGGAGTCATCATCCTGTTCGGCGCCGAGCTTACCAAGGCCTATACCGAGTTTTGTGGAACTCCAACACAGCCCAACAAATTCGCGGAATGGGACGACAATTCGAGATCAAGTCCACGACCCGCCTCAGTACTGAAGAGAATTCACAACAGTGATATGGATCGGTCGTGAACGTACGGTTGCGCCGTCATCGTCTGTAGCCTCGGCAGTCAATGCGTAGTTGCCCGGTGAATGCAGCCACCAAGGCACAGACCAGCCATCGCGGGCATCGGTGTCCTCACCGATCGTGACGTTGTTGGCGAAGAACTCCACCTTGACCACCTCTCCGTCAGGGTCTTTTGCCTCGGCGCGAATCATGATTGTTTCGGCGGCAAAAGGAATTGATGCCTGATCGTATGGCTCGACAATCCTGACGGTCGGGCGGAGGTTTGTCCAGGCAAGGCTGTCCAGCCATTCCTCGGCAATAATGGCAAGATCGGCCAGGCTGGTCCTGCCGTCATTGTCAAGATCGCCTTTGAGCGGCCATTCGCTCATGCTGGCATATGCGGTGCCGCCGTAGGCGCCGATGTTGAGCCGGCCTCCATTGGGCATCGGCTCACGAACAGGCTTGATCGTCGGGTCGCCCATGTCCAGCGCGATGCTGTCGACCTTGTCCAGAACCCATTCGTCTGTAGATGCACGATAGCGGCCGCGGCGGCTCAGCAGGTGATAATCACCGCCTTCATAGTCTGCGAACAGCGGCACATAGGGGGCCATTATCATGCTCGTAAAGAGACTGTACCGTGCCATACACCCGTAAATGTCGCCGTCCTTGTTGGCGTGGAAGATACAGTTGCTTACATCCGGCCGAGAATCCTCGTAGGCGGCGATGCCGAACAAATTGTCCACGATGGTCAGTTGCGTGAGCGTTGGGCTGCTCTGGTAATTGAGCGAAATCGCTACTCCACTGTTTCTTATTACAAAGTTGCGCAAGACACTGTCCGGCCCTTCGCCCGTGTGAAATGTGATTGCATCCATCTTTATATTGCCCATTTGCGGCGCCTCGATAACCGCGGCATCGGCGGCGCTCTGAATCACTACCGCCTTGCCGAGGTAGTCCACCGCCTCGACGTATACTCCCGGCCATACGAGAATAGTATCTCCGCTGATCGCCCGGTCCATTGCCGTCTGTATGTGTTGAAGGGCGGTTTCGCGGCTGAGTCCGTCATTGTCGTCGTCGCCGGCTGCTGCATCCACGTGGTAGATCACATTTCCCTTGCCCTTGCTTGCCTCGGCTGTGTTGCCGTAGGCGCCCATGTTCACACGGCGGCCGTTAGGGGCGGGCTCCCGGTCGAACGGATCGTCCGGATCGCCGGCATCGATAGAGCGGCTGTGCCTTACATCGACAACCCACGTTGCCGTTTGCGGCTGATAACGACCCACGACCGACTGAAGGTGGTAATCGTTCACCGCCACCGGCGCGAACAACGGGTCCGCCGAGATATTGCCCGGTCCGGGGTTTTTGTCCTCGATGTTGGAGTAGGTTACGGGGCTGTTGCTTGCCGGATCGATGATCTGAACTTGAAGACCTTCATTGAACCACACGATGGAGTTCTTCACGCGGATATTAACGCCGACAGAGTAGATGCCGGAAGCCTCAAACGGCGGCATCGCGTGCAAGATCCTGTTGTGAGCGATAGTGCAGTTGCGAATGAGCAGGCCGCTGTCAATACGTGTGTCTTCAGGCGCGTCACTTTCACTCATAGGCAGTATGATTGCCCTTCGTTCGGCATAGACCCCGCCGCCGGTGCTCGCGGTATTGTTGGATACGATGGTGTTCTGCAAGACCACGTCCGAATTCTCGCCTACATACACCCCGCCGCCGTAGATATTTCCCTCTGCGCCGTTGAATGAAATGTCACAACCGATCACTTTGGCCGCGCTGGAACGCACCAGAAGACCGCCGCCCAGGCTGTTGTAGTAGGCCTCGTTGTTCTGAATTGCGCAGTTGATTATGGCAGCGGCCGAATTCCGCAGCAGGGCGATGCCCGCCCCAAATCCGCCGGAGCGGCTTCCGCCGAGGCCGCCGGCCTTGCAGTTGATGATCCGGGAATCGATAATTGACGCAGCGCTGCCGACACAGCCGATCCCGCCGCCGACCTCTGCTGCGCAGTCAGCAATTACGCAGTTTGCTATCGTGGGACTGGACATTTCGCAGTAGATTCCACCGCCGACCGGATTCTTGGGGCTTGCCGGCCAAGGTTCGCCGTGGAAGGGTATGTCGCTGCCGTAGATGCGTCCGCCGCGGATTGTGAAGCCTTTCAGCACAGATCGCGAAGTTTCGCCCCTGTGAAAATAGAAGCCGCGACGATTCTGTCTTTCGTCGATGGGCGGCATGGTCAGCGGCGCAAGATCGATAACAGTCTGCTCCGGGCCTCCGGTGCTGGTTACGGTGATTGCCTTGCCCATGAAATCGATATCGTGGTTACCCTCTTCGCGGTACACTCCGGGCGCCACGGCCACGATGTCCCCGTCGCGGGCGGCGTCGATTGCGGACTGGATGGTCTTGTAGTCCAACGGCACGTGAATCGTCGCCGTCTGTGAGGCCAGACGCAGCTTCAGGTTGTCAAGCACCTTGTGACTGCCCATGAAACCTATGTACACGGTTCCATGCTCGGAGCCTACGTCCACGGAATTATGTCCCTGGCGGGCCTGAATCGGCAGCGTCCATATCTCTCCGTCGGCTGATAATGAATAACTGAAGGATCCGAACGGCTCCGGCATATCCGACCACGGCAACGCGAGGACGTCAAACTCAATTGTGCCTTTCACTGCCCGTGCTCCCTTGATCACCTGGAGAGGAAAACAGTAATTCAGCACTGCCGGCTTGCCTTCGTAACCCATGAACACCAGGCCCGGGGCAGGCTTGCCGGCTCTGGATGAATAATACAGAAACGGCTCAGCGGGGCCAAAAGCGTTTTCCGGCCAGAACACTGAATGCTTATAGCTGTCGTTCCTTGCCTTTTCCGTGCTGAAATCATCGGCATAGCAGTAATCCCACCGGCCATCGGTTTGGATGGCCAACGCATTCAAAGCGAAAGCAAATCCGTCAGAGACCATATGTTCGCGCAGTCCTGTCAACTCCACCGAATCGGCATGCAACGTGGCGGTAAGCTCCAGCCGCTCGCTGTGGTCAGAATCCAGCATGGTGAACACCAAAGTGGCGTTGTCCACCAAGCGTCCTTCCAGTCTGGTCATTCTGAAGAGTTCGTCGAGATCCGTCGTGTGCAGAAAGGGACCTTCGCTGAGTGTTGCGTCCACCCAATCGAAAGCGGCCGTACCCGCGTCGAAATCCACGCTAAGCTGAAACGATCCCTCTACAATATACGTCTCGTGCACGCCTGCAAAGCCACCAGTCTGGACGACCGTGCTCTGGTCGCCTGCGAATTCATAAACGGCTGTCGCCCCCGAAGCCGGCACGGCAACTGCCACACTCAGTACAAGCCATCGTAATTGTGCGTACCTCATCATCATACCCCTTTGGAAGAATTCCTGATTCTCTCAAGAACTTATTCTTTGAGTGCCGGCTGAGTTTCGGCCAATTCAATCAGCCAGAAGCCCTTCATACTTTGTTTTGTTCCGGCCGGTGCATGCGGCTCGACAAATTGCTCCTGGTTTGTGTCGACATCGTGCAGCCAATTGAATTGCAGCAGTCCCTGGACTTGACCGGCTGTAATGGCCAGCTCCTCGATCACATCTCGCTCAAGATCAATTGTGTATACCAGTTGTGCACCGTGCGGACGAATCTCCACCTGCGCCTTTGAGCCCGGCAGTCGCCTGGTTTCAAACTCCATGCAGGCGTTTGCTGCATCCCGGCGCACTGTATCGATGGTGTGCAATCCCATCCAGGGTCTGCCCAGGCCGATCATGAACGTTCCGGAGTCGTAACGGCGCGTCTGCGTTTCAGTGATAATCGCAGCGCCGCCGCCGGCATCCACGAGTCGCATGGCCCCAACCTGAATTTGGAGCCAAGGTGACGCTTTTCTGTACGCGCTGTAGACAAACGGCACCCGACCTTGGCCATGAACCAATGCGGCTCCCATGTGCCCGGTTATCTCAAAATGCGTCCATCCCCGCGCATGCATCGCATCCCGCCGGTCCACTATGCGGCTGCTCGCAGGCCAGGCGAACTGAAAATACTCCTCGTGCAGCATGTTCTCATGCCTGTCGACCCGCCAATTGCTCTTCGTTTCGCCGGGCCCCGTTCTCTCTGCAATTACGAGCAGTCCCTTTTGCGGCGTGTTGATCCAGGCATGTGGCGATTCATCTGCCCTTGGCCAATTATGCCCTTCCATTCTGTTTAGAAACGCGGTGAGTTCGGGTCCATCCGTGGGCAGCCGCCACACGCAAAGATTCTGTGCAAAGGTTCGTGCGTTTCGAATCTCGACGGTGGCTGCATCGCATGTATAGTTGGCGTGCTCGTTTTGAAGCAGGCGGCACAGCGACTCGCCCTGTTCGGTGTACCGCACCTGCCGCATCATTACAGGCCCGGATGTTCCCTGCGGGAAGTAATACCAGTATTCGCCCGCAGTTTGTTGTTCCGTTTCTGTCTTGATGGGCAGGTCATACTTCGTTGCGGCTTCGCCAGCGACTTCGGCCCGACCGGCGTTGTGATTGACCACAATCGCTCCCGCCGAAACTGCCGCCGCAGTCGTGGTCGTCAGCAGTGCCGTTTTACCGGCCGCCAGCGCGGCCACTGCGGCTGCCGGCGCCACTTTCAGTGTCGTCGCAGTAACCGCAATCGCCGCCGCGGCTGCCTCATCGGGTGCGGTCATCTTGCCGAATATGATCAAAGCAGTAAGTAGCGTTGCTTTGCTCAGACCATTCTTTCCCAACTGGCGCGCCAGCGACTTCTTCGCGCGATAAAACAGCATCTGCGCGCCGAACTCGCTGCAACCCAGCGCCGAGGCGATCTCGGCAAAAGACATGCCGTCGTAACATCGCATACTGAGGACAGCCCGGTGGCGGTCCTTGATGCCCTTCATTGCCGCCGCAATTGCCTGACGCAACTCTTCTGCCAGCAGTCTTTCGAGGGCCTGCTGCTTGTCGGGAGCAGCACCACCACAGGCTGCCGGCTCCAAAGGCGCCGTCCTGTGCCGGCTCTCGTCGCGCCTGTGGCGCCGGAGTTTGTTGAGTGCAATACCGTACAGCCAGGGCCAGAAGCGGTCGGGTCTATTCAACCTGCCGAGGATGCTGATCATTTCCATGACGCTTTCCTGGACGACATCGGCGGTAATATCCTCGCGGAGTGTCAACCGGTAGACGTGTGCACGCAGCCGCACGCTTGCCATTTCTGCAAGTCGATCCAAACAGTCTCGATCTCCACACTGCGCCTGTTCCACCAGCCGGATGTAATCAGCTACTTGTGCCATCTACTCTAATGTGCCGTCAAGATGTCAAAAGCCAACGTTTATTTTTGTCTACAGACCATTTTAACACAGGAGACACTGTTCTCCAAAAATACTTTAGGGTTCGTTCTTGTCTGCTATTGGCGGGTCGGGTCTGTCGCGTCTAAGTGCATACCTTGCAGAGACGGCGAAGTTGCTCGGTCGGTATAAGTTGGTAGAATGAAAAGGTACAGGAAACGGTGTGCGGTTGACAGGGGCGGACAACCTGAGTTTGCGTGAGGATTGAAGGGATGCGGATAATTTCGGGTTCGAAACGTGGTATGAATTTGTTGGGTCCCAAGGGGTCGGCGACTCGGCCGATCACAGACCGGGTCAAGGAGTCGCTGTTCAATTTGCTGTATAAGTATGATGTGATCGAAGGTGGGGTTATCGCGGATCTGTTCTGTGGAACGGGGTCGATGGGGCTGGAGGCTCTTTCAAGGGGTGCTCGGTGGGTGACGTTTGTTGAGAAGGATGCATCGGCTGCGGGGTTGCTGGCGAAGAATATTGCCAAGGCCGGATTCTTGGGAGAATCGAAAGTGATTCGGGCCAACGCATGGAAGGTGGGGGCGCCGGTAGAGGCGGAGACTGGACCGTTTGGGCTGGT
>JAWLHD010000170.1:0-7974 GCA_041690555.1 Anaerohalosphaeraceae bacterium | reverse complement strand
CTGTCCTTCATTCCCCGCGCATCCGCCCCGAACGGCGCCGCCGTAACATCCACCAACCCCAGCTCCGCCAGCGCCCGGTTCTCCAACGCCTCCGGCACGTCCAGCTGAATCAAATCCGGCACAGGCCCCCGCACCGTTTCATGAACATAAGCCGTCTCATCAACCCAGCCCCCCAGCGCCGCCGCCGCCATCACCCCAAAAACCATAACCCTATGCATAACAAACCTCACCGCGAAACCGCCCCGCCACACCCATTCTACCAAATCTCCCACTGCCTCTCAACGCCCCCTCCTCCGTGCGCGCGGACCCTTTGTATGGGCCGGAAATCGAAAATAGAAATTCGAAAATACAAAAAATTATCCCGGCAGATTCAGCGGTGAGCTGCCTGCCGGGATAGTGTGATGGAAAAGAAAGAAAAGAGTCAAATTATAGGAATACCCCTCCTGATATACCTCTTCCATCCGCCGCAGCCGGCGAAAAAAGGTTACCCCGGCAGAACAGCGGTGAGCTGCCTGCCGGGATAGTGTGATGGAAAAGAAAGAAAAGAGTCATATTAAAAAGTCCTTTGTCCCCGCCCAAAAAGTCACGCCGACAAAATCCGCACCTCATAATTCCACCGGCTAATGTACAACGTCCACCCCATTCAAACTTGAACAATTCGCCGCAATTGTGCCACAGGAGTGTTTTGATTCGGTTCCCCCCGGATCAGAAACCCCCGGCCGCAATCAACGGCCATTCATTCTCTCGGTATAGCTTGCACACAACTTGAAAAAATGCAAGGAAATTCTTTCGCAATTTTTGCCGCTGCACAAGAACGTCCTCCAGGGCTTGTAATTCAAACCACCCGATTGTCGCAGCCGCCTGCCGCCGGACCGCTCCAAGTCTGATATGACATTCCCGCTGTCAATTCATCTTTCCATTGATGTTGAATCGCAGATGCACCACCTTCATGATCTTGCGAAGCGGCGGAATCCATCTGAAATACCGCATCCACCGCCATCGCCGAGCGTGTCGATCAAAATAGTGCCACTCGTTCGCACAGCAAATGCCCGTCGACCACTTCTCGAGACTGCGCCCCTCCTTCAAGGTCCACTGAAAAAGAGAAATCGCCCCCCTGAGATGAGGATGCCTGTGCCACGTCTTAGTCATGAGCGGCGAGAATATCTCGAACATGATCTCCGATTTCGAAAATCGCTCTTTGATCGCAAACAGAATCCGCCGCACCTGCTCCTCGGTGAAGTAGCAGAAAAGCCCCTCTGCGATAAAGACCGTCGGCCGATCGTTGGGAATCTCATCCATCCACGTGAAGTCAAAAACGTCCTTGGCGATGAAGCGGTACCGCCCGTTTTCCTGAAAAAACTGCCTGCGAATCTCGATTGCCTCCGGCAGATCGAGCTCGTACCATTCCACCTTGCCGTTATCCAGTCGGTGCAGCCGCGTGTCCAGCCCGCAGCCCAGATTCACCACCACACCATTTGGGTTCTCCCCCAGAAACCGCCCGATTGCCTCGTCCAGAATCTCCGTCCTCACGGAGGTAAGCATCTGGCTGTCCCAAGGCAGTTCGCACTCGGCGAAATCATGCTCAAGAGAGTCGATGATCTCCACCGACTTCGGGTCGCTGACAATCCCGTTCTGCCGCTTCGTTTCCAGATATCGGCCCCGCAGAGGAATCAACAAAGTTTTCGGAACACCCTTCAGTTTCTCCAGGGAGAGTTTGTAATGCATTGCTTTTCCTGATAATAACTCGCTAAAAGTGGCAATCTCTCGGCCCGAAACTCGTCCCACAATACGATCTCGTGGACCCCCACAGGACGTGGTCGTGCTCGCCAATAATTATTGCACTTATCGGAATTTTGTTCCACTAAATCTCTGACAAATCAGAGACGCCGGCGGTTCCCTGCCGTTTCAGCAACCCACGGCCGGGCGCCGATACAATTAAAGGCTTACAACTTTGCGGAAAACTGCAAACATGGACTACATATCAGACACCGAACTGAGGCGCCAAGCATGGAAATACACGGCAGTGCCGCTGTTCTGGCTATTGTACGCGTTCCTGCTGCCTGCAGCCTGGGCTCGATTCGGCCTGTGGACGCTGCTTATCATGGTTTTTCCCGGCGCGTGGCTGTACGCATGGCTGTCATATCTCATGCACGAGTCATGGCATCGCTACGTCCCTGATGTAGACAACGACAGGTTTTTCACACTCGCCTCGATCATGCTCGGGACCGATCCGCAATTATATCGCCTGGTCCACGGATTCCACCACTCAAAAACCAACACATGGCAAGACACTGAATTCCACCCGCTTGGCCGCATCCGATCCAGGCCGGTCCGCGCCCTTTACAACATCCTGGAAATCGTATTCGGCGTACTCTTTATCTTCACAATGCTCTCATGGGTCGTTCCCCGCCATCCGAGATACCGCGACCGATACAGCAAGCCCGCAGCGGCGGCGGCCATTGTCGCGATCGCCGCGGTATATGGAGCTGTTGGCTTGGCTTCGGCGACCGTCTTTGATCTCTCCGCGCGGCAAATCGCCGTGCCCTGGCTGATAAATTTCTGGATATGCGCATTTTTCGTGCATCAGGACCAGATGATACAGCACGCCGGCATCATCGTCGAAGGCGATAGCCGCCAAAGGAACCTCGCCACCCGCAACCTGCCCCCGGCAAACCTCGCCTCCCGCCTGATCCTGTTTCTGTTTCACAACGACCCGAGGGAACATGTCCTGCACCATACTATGGTTAGCGTACACCACCGGCCCTTCCCCGGCCGAATCCCCCTTCCCGAAAACGCAATCCAGATCTCGCTCAGGGACTACCTGTACTGCCTCCGCGACCTCGTCACCGGCCGTCTGTAATTTTGCACTAAACAATGCTCGCCGCACAGAGTACAATATCGAGTGATTGTTAATTCATCGTGGGTGAAATCATGAAACGTCGTAAAAACTTGAATCGCCTGGGTATATGCCTATCGTTCCTCGCAGCCCTCTTGTGGTCCCCGCTGACCGCCGCACAGCCCCGATCTGCCGTAGTGGCGACGCCCGCCGAGCAGCAGCAAGCACTGAGGTTGGCAGCCGAGGACCACGCAAAACTCCTGACCATGCTGATTGAGCGATACGACGGCAGTATCACCGACTACACCGGCGTTCTCAATAAGACAGAACGGCTCAAAGGAAAGCTGACGCCCCGGCAGCGAATCGCCTTCAAGTTCAGGCAGAAGCCGTTTTCTGTTTACATGGAATGGCTCGAAAACCCGCTCGGCGCGCACAAGCTGCTTTACGTCGAAGGCCGGCACGGAGGCAAAATGTTAGCCCACCCGACCGGACTGATGTCATGGACCAGATCCGTGAAAATCGACCCCGAAGGCAAACAGGCCGCCAAGTCCTCGCTCTATCCCGTAACGTGGTTTGGCTTCCGTTCAAATATGCTGCGCACACTTGAAGTGTACAAAGAAGCCGCCGAAAAGGGGCACGTCAAGGCCGGTTTTGCCGGACCGGAGACCATTGATGGCCGAAAATACATCACCCTCGATAGGACACTGCCCAGCGACGAGTACGAAAACCCCCGGCTCATAATCCGAATCGACCTTGAATACCTGCTGCCCACGCGAATAATCGCATACGACGCAAGTGGAAACCTCATCAGCAGCTATGCCTACAACGATCTGACCTTCAACACGCACATGACCGACAAGGATTTCGACGCAAAAGAACACCGTTTGAATTAGTTGTTCTGAAGGTGCGCAGCCGCTCCTGCACCACCCAGGACAACTGACACTCGGCGACAATCACAAGCCGCTCGCAAATCCTGCCTCAGCGACACTTGCTAAACTCGTACGTGCAAAACCTCTTCTATGTAGGCAATATGCCTCTTCTCGTCATCATAATTGTCCATTACGATTCGCATCGCCTCATCGCCGAGATTTTCGTTTTCCACTGCCTCGCGATACGCCTTGTTCGTCATCTTCTCGCTGGTATGAAGAGCCTTGAGGGCGCCGATCTCGCCCGTTGAGCTGCGAATCGCCGCAAAACCTTCCATCAGGTAGCCTTTGATATCCTTGCTCTTCTCGGGGGCGGTTTCACCTATGCTTTCCAGGTATTCCGATAAACGGTCCACGTGCCGGCGATGGTCGTCGGCGAATGAATGGATGTTCTGATGTACGTCCGGCGTCTCCATCTTCTCCATAGCCCTGTCATAACACTCCGCCGCATCCCAGTCCAGTTTGACTAGGTCGCTGATCTGTTCAACCATGTCTTTGCTCATAATTCATCTCCTTCAGTCTGCAATTTATGTCAGGAATTGAAAATCATGCCGCCGTTTGGATGAAGCACTTGCCCCGTCATGTAAGAAGAATCGTCGCTGGCAAGAAACACATAGCAAGGTGAAATCTCGTCCGGCTCTGCGGGTCGGTCCATTATTGTGTTGCCCCCGAACTGTTCGACCTTTTCCTCGCTGAAGCTCGCCGGTATCAGGGGCGTCCAAACCGGCCCAGGCGCCACCCCGTTTACCCCGATCTCGGGTCCCAGAAACCTCGCGAGCGATTTCGTAAAGCTCACCGAAAATCCGCAAATCACACAAACTATCACTTCCTTCGTTCCTGTCCGGATGTACCCAAAGGACTATTTTGCTCAAACGCTGCGGCATTTACCTGACACAGTGGGAATTTTGCCAACATGCAGGAGCACAAAACAGCACCTCCGGTTAACGGCTGCAAACTCCCCCATCTGATTTGTGCGACCCAAACTGCCTGTTCTGCCGGCAAACCGTTAAGTGAACAAGCCGACTATCAGGCCTCGTCGAAGAAACGACTCATGCCTCTGTATGCAGTGCCCAACCGTCTCCGAGACTGATTCGCTCACTCGATCGTAAATCGAATCGTCCACCGGTCCTGCCGCTTCGGCTGATCGGCGACAAGTCGGATTCGCGTCAACCGGTCGCCCCATGATCTCCGCAGTGCCGCGTCATCCAGGCTGATGTCATCTGTCTCGGACCGAAGAGTCTCCGCATCGAAATGCAGTTGCAGCGCCGTACCGCCGGCATGTTTAAGACGCAGCACGCCCGTCCCCGCAACCGTCACCTCCGCCGGCGTGATAAAGTTCTCCTCAATGGGCCCGCTGGCATCGGTGAACTCGAAATCATCTATGATCTCCGCGCCTCGGCCTCGCTCCAGCCGCACCGTACGAAGCCATCGACCGATACCCGCCTTCGCAGGATATGCCGGCCCTATATCCATCGCCAGTTCAGCCGTCGCCTCCGTCGACCGGTGCGCAACCTCGCGGGCGCCCCGACTTCCACCCGCCTCCTGCATCACACCGTTGATCGTCGGCAGGTTGTGCCACGCCGACTGCATCGCCGGAATCTCATAGCGGCGGCTGCTGAACGTCTGACGCGTGTACGTGGGTGCTCCCACGTCGATAATGAACGGCCTGCCGTCGGCGAAGATGATTACGTTGCCCACGTCGTTATGGTTATGGCTCTGCGCATTGTGAGACCCCCATGCCGCCACGTAAAAACCTTCAACGCTGCCTGCTCGATCGCGCGACGCCATCAATTGCATGTCCGCGTGACCCAGCCAGACGTCACGAAGCAGAGGGGGAGCATCCGTTCGCGCCGCAAGCAGACGCGACGAATTGAAAACTGCGTACAAAGGCCTCTGCATGAAACGGAAGCTTCTCAAATCATTGAAAAGCACGTCAGCCGTAACGTTCCAGGCCGCAAGCGCCTTCATGTCCGCGTCGCCGACGCGAATTCCGAATCGAAATACAAGATCGCGCTCGATGTTGAGCCGCGCCGCACAGTCGCCGACAGGTACAAAGTAATCGTCGGAAATGTGCACCCGACTGATAAAACGCCCTATCTCCCCTGCCGCCTCGATATCGAAGTAGTCAATCCGCCCGTTTGATGCACTGTACAGCAGTTCCAGGCTGTCATACAGACTCGCGCCGGCCCGCCCCCAGTAGCCGGGCCCCTCGTCGCAACTGCCGTCCGACGGGTATGGCACGAAGAACCTGTCCACACTTCGCAGCACTTTGTAAACAAGTTCCGCTCGAACCGACTGATCCGTCTCGATCAGCAGGCCCGCCGAAAGCACATTGGAATTGACCCACGGATTCCAGTTGTTCGGTCGAGCCGAGCTGCGAAACCCCATCCAGCCAAAATCGTTGCGCTCCATAAACGGCGTAAGGATACGACTGCGTATCTCCCGTTCAATACGCGGCCCGATCAGCGGCGAAACGCCGGCCAGACGCTCCGACAACAGATATCGCGTCCACGCCAGCGCCTGTGCGGTCTCCGCGCTGAATAACGCTATCACCGGCTCGTCGGTATCCGGCAGCCCGCTGCCGGCCTTCTGGGCCGAGATGTGCGCCGGCAGCGTCCAGGAAGATTCCTCGCAAATCGCCCACACCGCGTCTGCAATGGCATCAAGAAATCGTCCCTTGTCCTCCAGGCACTCAGCCAACACCAGCACATTGAGCATGGCCCGCCGTTCAAAATAGGGCGTCTGGTATCGCTCACGGTCGCCGTTCCGCCTGAACTCAAGGTACAGTCTCGCCGGCAACGCCGGAAACTCGCGCTCCGCCGCCCCCTCCGCGATGCGAATAATCGCCGCCCTGACGCCGCCATCAACGCCTTGCCATGCCTCCCTTTCGTCAACTCTCGCAAAAGGACGCCACTGCTCGTGCGGCAGCAGCAGTTCGCCCAGCTTCTCCTGCGAATATCGCCCTGAAAGTGAAGGATTGTCGGCACGCACAAGTGCGGCAAAAAAACAGACACACAGCAAACAGACCATCCACGCAAACTTCCCGGCCTTCATGACAGCATCCTTTGAAATTCGATTGCTGAACGCTGACCCGTCGGATCAGACGCCCAATCTCATCGCCTGCAGGTTCTTGATGCAACGTTCGACGCACTCCAAAGGCGGATACGCGTAGCTCTCGTGCTCCACTATATACGCCTCGGTCCCGCCGACCGCTCTGCACAGCGCGAAGAACGCCGCCCAATTGATGTCATCCTCTCCGATAAGCGCCTTGCCGTCGGTCTTGCTGTACGCCTTGATGTGCACGCTCTTGGCACGACCCGGGTACTTGTAAAGGAATGGAAGCGGATCCGCCCCGCCATGGCACGCGTTGCCCGTATCAAGCTGCATGACAACGTCGGCCACCGTATTCCCGTAAAACGTATCCCAGGGCATCTCACCGTCCATCGGCTTGAACTCGATGCTGTGGTTGTGATAACCCACCAGCATGCCAGCCGGCTTAACCTTCTCCGCCAGCTCGTTGAACAGCTTCGCCGTCTCCAGCCATGCCTGCCGCGAACTGCGGTACTTCTCGGCAAGACCAGGAACAATCAGAAACTTATTGCCCAGAATCTGGTTGTACTCGATCGTCCCGGCAAGATTATTGCCCAAAAGCGTGTCGATACCCGTATGCGTGCCGCAACAGGTCAGCCCGTTGTCATCAAGCAGCTTGCGCATATCCTTTGCCGTCCGCCCGTAATACCCCGCAAACTCGACCGACGTATACCCCATATTGGCGACCTTGGCCAAAGTCCCCGGCAGGTCCTTGCCGCAATCATCCCGCACCGAATAAAGCTGAAGACCAAATTGAATCTGCCGAGGCCTTCTCGCTCCCGCCTGCCGGCCCTGCCGCCGCGACGGCTCATCCTGCGGCGCACCGCTCGCCGAAGCAATCATGGCCAATGCCCCAGCCCCTGCCGCCACAAAACCTCGTCTCGAAAGATCATGCGATGTCATGTCCACTCCTTCCTTTGGTCAAGTTGAAATCTATATGAAACCCGACCACGCAGACCGGGTTCGTCAGCCGTTTAATTATAGCCAATCCGCCCCCCACAAAGCAACCCCGCAGAAGTCCACGCCAGGGCAATCGCATGAAATCCTGGTTCACTTTTTGCGTTTGGTTGGACTGAATCCCAGCAACGTAAGCAGGTAGTCTCTGTCGTAGCCGGCTTTGGC
>JAWLHD010000169.1:0-8002 GCA_041690555.1 Anaerohalosphaeraceae bacterium | reverse complement strand
GCTCATTGAAACAAACTTGACTGTCTCACAAATTGCTTATGAACTCGGGTTTACCGATATCGAGCACATCAGCCGCTATTTCAGGAGTGAAAAGGGCATAAGTCCTTCCGCATTTCGGAAGGAATACAGACAATACAGTCGTTAACTGCCCGCCACCTGCAAATGACCGCTTGAACTTCTCTGAGTACATGAGGAGCGACTTCCAGCCAACGCCATGTGCAACGGGAAGGTCTCGCGCATGGGTTGTCCGGATCCTCGTCACCAGGGTGCCGCAGAGAAGTCTTCATCCGGCTGTGGAAATGCACAGTTAGCCGACTTTTGGTGCCTTCAAAAGGCACCGCAATTATAAAGCCGAAAACGTTTCCTGATCTTCGCAGGAGGATGTCCCTGTCGTAGTTGGAGGTTGGTTGGCTACTTCTTTTGTTCATAAGCTACGCGACTCTTGACTGGTTGTCAATTGTATCGTCTTCGGCCAGAGGTTTGAGCTTTGCGTCGAGCATCCACAACTGCTCGTGCCCCATGATGCGCCTGAACCGTTTCTCCGTGTCCATCAGTGCCGCTGCCACCCAGCGGACGACCATCGCGTGATCGCGCCAGTTCTTCACCCGGCCCGTGCGGCTGCGAATGCCGCCGTTTGGCGACTCGATCACATTCGTCGTTCCCAGACACCGTCGCAAGGAACTCGGCAGGCCCAGACGATTGATCGTGAACATCTCATCGAGGCCCTCCAGAAGGCGACGGTAGGCCCGAGGTATGGTGTTCGGTAACGGGTGAGATACGTTCGGCTCACCTTGTCCACCGCCATGACGACGGTTCCTGCGACGTCGCGCTAGACCTGCCCGCATTTGGATCCGCGTTTGTGCTGTTCAGACGCGACGGTGCGCCTCTTGAGAAGACCGCCGACCGCCCTGTAACTGAATCAGGCAAAAAGATCCCCGTCGAAGGAACGTGGACCGTCAAATTCCAGCCCGGCAGACGTGCTCCTGACTCTGTTCAGTGGGACAGGCTCATAGACTGGGCAACGTCGGATGTTGAAGGAATTAAGTATTTCTCAGGCACGGCTACCTATTCGATTCAGTTGAAGATGCCCGCCCATGCACAAGCGGATCATTGGCTGGACCTTGGCGAAGTACGTGAGGTTGCCGAAGTGAGTGTGGACGGCGAGCAGCTCGGCACTGCCTGGACGCACACCTTCCGGGTGAGAATTCCTGCGAGATTACTGATAAGGGGCACGCATGATCTCGAGGTCAGAGTGACCAACGTCTGGAACAACCGCCTTGTTGGCGACAAGTTCCTTGATGAAACTGACCGAATCACTCGCACCAACATGCAGCATGTACACAATAAGAATACCCCCCTGATTCCATCGGGCTTGCTCGGCCCGATAACGCTTAGGCCCGCACCCAAGGCGAGTCAGGGAGCAATACTTCCGTAATCAGGATGCTTTGCGCAGGGCCTTGCGGGCCTCTCTGGCCGCCGCCAGCTTTCCCTCGCGTACCGCCAGGTTTCCCAGTGCACACACTGGAAGAAGTTCTGAACTCCTTCTATCGGGACACCGCAAATCGGCAATAGCCTCGCTGGCATTCATCAGCCTGATAGCAATTGTTTAACCGCGCTCTTCCATTCTTGGTACCACCTTTGAACGTTCTCCCGTTCCGTGCCCGGCGAGTATGTCTGCGCACCGACGGTGAGCTGTTCGAGTTGCTGGATATCTTTGAAGACATCTTGGTGAAGACCCGCAAGAAATGCCGCGCCGAGTGCAGAGATATCGGCGATTCCGATATTCACGACGTCAACATTCAGCAGATCCGCCAGGAACTGCATGACAAAACGGTTCTCGGTGATTCCGCCGTCGACCCGGAGCTGCCGCAGTTGCGTACCGCTGTCCTGCTCCATCACGGCCATAACATCTCTGATCTGATAGGGAATGGACTCCAGTGCGGCACGAGCAACGTGACGCTTGTCCGAGCCAAAGGTAAGGCCGAGAATCGCCCCTTTCAGATCCATGCGCCAGTGGGGCGCCCCCAGGCCGCTGAACGCCGGGATGAGATACACGCCGCCATTGTCCGGAACGGCCAAGGCCATCTCCTGCGTTTCGGCGCTGCACGCGAACAGACCCAACTGGTCGCGAAGCCAGGCAATTGTAGCGCCGCAGGTCACGATGATTCCCTCCAGGGCATAATCCACCCGGCCGGGCACGCTCCAACAGATCGTCGCTACGGTTCCCCTGGCAGGCTGGACGCGATTTGACGCCGTATTCAGCAAAATGGAGCAACCGGTGCCGAGCGTAGCTTTTGCGGTTCCGGACGAGAAGCAGCCTTCACCAAAGGCAGCGGCATGAGAATCACCGATCATGGCAGCGACCGGAATCGCCTTCGGCAAAGACCCTTCGAAATCCGTCCGGCCATAGTCGCAGGAGGATGGTTTTGTCTCGGGTAGTTGCAGGCCCTGCAAGCCGAACTGCTCAATCAAACAACGGTCCCACTGCAACTCGTCGATGTTAAATAACAGCGTGCGCGAGGCATTGGTGTGGTCAGTATAATAGCTGCGGCCGCCGGTCAGTTTGTACAGCAGCCAGGTATCGACCGTCCCGAACATCGCTCGACCCGCGCGAATGGCCTCGGCTGCCCGGCAATTATTCTCCAGCAGCCACAAGAGCTTTGTGCCGGAAAAGTACGGGTCGATAATCAAACCGGTCCGATGTCGAATGTCGGCATCGATAGCAGTTCTCTTGAGACGGTCGCAGATATCGACCGAACGCTTGCACTGCCAGACCACGGCATTGCACAAGGGCTCTCCCGACTCCTGCCATAGAACGAACGTTTCCCGCTGGTTGGAAACCCCACAGGCGGCGATCGTGTCCAGCGACTCGGAGGTCGACTGTTGGAATTGAACAAGGCACGCTTTGACGGCAGCCAGCACGTTGTCATATATCTCCAACGGGTCCTGCTCGACGAAACCCCGTTCAGGAAAATACGACTTCAACGGTTCGCTCGCCTTGGCGGCGACATGTCCTTGGTCGTCAAACACCACAGCTTTTGTGCCGCTGGTGCCCTGATCGATCGCCAGGATATACCGGCTGCCCATCTTGTCTCCTTTCCATCACATGCCAAGCAGTTCCTTGGCCGTCCGTGCAAGTGCCCCCGCTGCGATTCCATAATGCTCGAAAATCTCCAACTGGCTTCCCGCGACCATATACTCATCCGGGAAACCGACGATCCGGAAAGGAATACGGATGCCGGCCTGCATGAGAACGGCTGCACATGCTTCGCCCAGACCACCGAAGATGCTGTGCTCTTCGACTGTCACGATGGCCCGGCACTGATCTGCTGTTCGGATCACGGTACCCACATCAAGCGGCTTGACAGTGTGCATACTGATAACGCGGGCTGAAATCCCTTCCGTCTGTAGTTCTTTGGCGGCTATTACGGCTTGGTGTACCGTTTCGCCGGCGGCAACGAATGCAATATCCGTTCCCTCGCAGACAGTCAAGGCTTTGCCTACTGCGAACTGTGTCTGCGGCGGGTGCAAATGAGGGAGCGGACGCTTGCCGAATCGCAGGTAGACGGGACGTTTCATGCCCGCGGCAGCCCGTATGGCCTCGGCCGTCTCGAAATTGTCCGCAGGCACGATCATAGTCATGTTTTCGATCGCCCGAAGGGCCGCCAGATCGTGGATGGAGTGATGCGTGGCGCCCAAGGCGCCGTAGCTGACCCCGGCACTGATGCCGACCAGTTTAACAGGCCAGTTGGAGTAGCAGACGTCATTCTTGATCTGCTCCAAGGCCCGCGCGGTCAGGAATGAAGCGGGCGACACTGCGAACACGGTTTTGCCGGCCGAAGCGAGCCCCGCCGCGACGCCCACCAGGTTCTGCTCGGCAATTCCCACCTCTACAATCTGCCCCGGCAGCGCCGCGGCAAAAGGTGCCAGTTTGCCTGATCCTCTCGAATCACTGGTGACCGCCAGCACATCGCTGTCACTGCCGGCCAGCGCCAGCAGGGTCTCGCAAAAAACGTCCAGGTTCGGCCTGCCTGGCTCATCTCCGGGCGTGAAGCTCATGGCTGCACCTCCCGAAGCAGAAGGTCCAGTTCCTGTTGCGCCTGCTCGTACTCGGCGTCAGTGGGTACGTGGTGATGCCACTTCGGAACGTTTTCCATGAAGCTGACCCCCTTACCCTTGACTGTGTGGGCGATCACCATGCTTGGTTTGCCCGCATCGAACGGCGCCGCAAGAAATGTGTCGGTCAGAGCTGCAACGTCATGGCCGTCGACCTGGCGAACGGCCCATCCGAATGCCTCGAATTTCTGCCGCAGCGGTTCCATTGCACACACGTCCTCTGTACGTCCCGTGATCTGCAACATATTGCGGTCACAGATCGCAACCAGATTGTCGAGGCGGTAATGGGCCGCCGTCAGCATGGATTCCCAATTGGAGCCCTCCGCCATCTCTCCGTCACCGAGAAGGGTGTAGGTCTTGTAGGCGGCGTCATTCATTTTGCCTGCCAGGGCCACGCCGACGCTAAAGGCCAGCCCGTGCCCAAGTGCACCGGTATTATGCTCGATGCCCCGGACCTTGCGGGTCGGATGGCCAACGTAATGAGACCCGTACCGGCACAAAGCATCAAGATCACGTTCGGCGAAGAAGCCCCGATCCGCCAGGGCCACATAGAGCGCCTCGACGCAATGTCCCTTGCTCTGCACGTAGCGGTCGCGCCCCGGCTCGTCGCACGTCTCAGGCGAGACATTCAGAACCCGGTTGTACAAAACATTGAGAATGTCGATACAGGACAGGTCGCCGCCGGTGTGCCCCGCGTTTGCCTGCTTGATGCAGCAAAGCACCTTCTTGCGGTACCGAATCGATTTGATTTTGAGTTCGATGTTTGTCATGTTATGGCCGTGCACGGCATGCCATCTGCCTGCCGACTGCAAATCATTGCAGGGTACTTCTGCACCGTTTGCTTTGTTACTCCCGTTCATACAATTTGTCCAAGACGACTGCCAGTAGAATAACACCTCCCTTAATCACTTGCTGCCAGAAGGGATCGACGCCCATGATAACCAGTCCGCTGTTGAGCACACCGATAATCAGCGCCCCAAGAACGGTCCCCTGCACCGAGCCCCTTCCACCCGAAAGCGATGTGCCGCCGATTACGACGGCTGCGATTGAGTCCAGTTCCAGGCCCTCACCGGCAATAGGCGTGGCGGAGTTCAGCCTTGATGTCACAATCAATCCGCCGACGGCGGCCAACGCGCCGGAGATGAGGTACACGCTGCGCTTCACACGTGCAACATTGAGGCCGGACAATTTGGCGGCCTCTTCATTGCCGCCAACAGCATACACATAACGACCGAACCGGGTCTTCTTGAGCAGCACCACACCCATCAACACAATGCCTGCCGCAATCCAGACCTGGTTGGGAATGCCCAGCAGCCTGCCGGATCCTATGCTGACAAAGCCTTGCCCCAGCCCCGTGATCGCTTCGCCGCCCGTGTAGAGCCGCGTGAGCCCACGGGCGATCGTCAGCATGGCCAGCGTGGCAATGAAAGGAGGCACTCTGAAACGGGTAACCATCACGCCGTTGAACCATCCCAAGGATGCGCCGACGCATATGCCGACGGCCGCAGCAGCCGAGACGCCGTAACCTACGTGAAGGTTCAGGACCTCCAACTCCGTGCCCCGCTTGAGCAGGCCGGCCATTATCGCGCCGCTCAGCGCCAGAATCGAACCGACGGACAGATCGATGCCCCCCGTCAGTATAACCAGCGTCATGCCAACTGAAAGACACAGGTTGACCGAGATCTGCCGCAGGATGGTCCAGAAGTTGTCCTCAGAGAAGAAGCCGTCCGCCAGCAGGCTGAAGGCAATAACCATGAGCAGCAAAGCCAGAAGCGAGTGCGATTTCGCCAGGAGAGTTTTGTAATCATTTCGGTCGAACATGCACAGGTCCCTTAGGGCGTTAGTTCATGCGCTGTCTGCAGTCCGCCGCTTGATAAACTGCCCGGCAAGGCCGCCTTCAGAATCATTTCCTCCGACGCCTCTCCGCGGGCAAACTCCGCGGTTTGCCGGCCTTCGGACATGACTATGATCCGGTGCGCCAGGGTCAAAACCTCCGGCAGTTCCGACGAGACCATCACGATGGCCAAGCCCGCGCCCGCCAGTTCGTGAATGAGGCGGTATATCTGGTTCTTCGCGTTGATATCGATGCCTCGTGTCGGCTCATCCAGCAGCAGAACACGGGGTCGGGTCGCCAGCCATTTGGCCAGGACGACCTTCTGCTGGTTGCCGCCGCTGAGATGCTTCACCGGCTGGCGGTGCGAAGCCGCCCGAATACTCAAACGATTCATCAAATCGTCGGCGAGAGCCTGCTCCCGCCCATCGCTGAGGAATCCCAGACGTACCACGCGGTCCAGACTGGCCAACGAGATACTGGCCGCCAAGGACATGTCCATGACGAGGCCCTGGCGTTTGCGGTCTTCCGGCACCAGGGCCAGCCCCACCGCAATCGCGTCGGCGCACGATGCGATGCGAACCTCTTGTCCCTCCAAAGCAACCTTGCCCGAAGACGTTCGCGCATGCAGACCAAAAATTGTTTCCAACAGTTCGCTGCGGCCGGCCCCCATCAACCCGAACAGACCCAGCACCTCGCCACGGGCCACGGAAAAACTGACATTCTTGACGAGGAAGTCCCCCGGTCGATCCGGATGAGACAGACTCATCTTCTCCACCCGCAGAACCTCTGCCGAACGGTCGCTCCGGGTCTGAACGAGAAAACCCTTGAGGTCTCGCCCGATCATCATACGTACGACATCTTCGTGGCTCAAGACGCTCCGAGGTGCCGATTTGACCGTGCGCCCATCCCGCATCACCGTGATCTGGTCGGCAATCCGGAACACCTCATCCATCTTGTGGCTGATGTACACGATAGCGACGCCCTCACGCTTCAAGGCGCCGATCAGCCCGAACAGCACGTCCACTTCGCGATCGCTGATTGCAGAGGTCGGCTCATCCATGATAATCACGCGGGCGTTTAGAGCCAGGGCTCGGGCGATTTCCACGACTTGCTGCTGCCCGACGCGCAGCGTGCTTACGCGCGTTCGCGGATCGACATCCAGGTCCAGCCGCTGCAGAAGAGCGGCGGCCTCCCGGCACATCCTTCGAAAATCGATAAGACCCAGCGCATTGAGGTATTCCCGCCCCAGGAAAATATTTTCAGCGACGCTCAAGTTCCAAATCAGGTTCAGCTCCTGGTGAATTATCGCCACGCCATGTTCCTGCGCCTGCCTCGGATTGGCGAACGTCACCTTTCGCCCATTCAAGAAAATATGCCCGTCGTAATCCTGGTAGACGCCTGAGAGGACCTTCATGAGTGTCGACTTGCCCGCGCCGTTCTCGCCGACAACGGCGGTCACGTGTCCGGCGCGCACTTCCAGATTAGCCTCGTCGAGCGCCTTTACGCCGCCGAAGCACTTACTCACTCGCTGTGCAGATAATACAACTTTATGAGATCCGGTCATCGATAATCACTTCAATTCCAGCCGAATGGGAACGATCTTGACGAGATGCCGGGCGTCCCCTGACCCGTCGCGCCGCTGACCGAACAGAATCTCCTCCGTCGCATCGTCCGCGACTTCAGACGCACCGATGAAGCTCACGCTCATCCCCACCTTCGGTGTCTGCTCCAGAAACGGTGCTATTACTTCCTGCACGACAATCCGGTTGATCTCGGCGCTGATGCGGTTGAACTTCATCGTGTCGGAAAAAGCACTGACATCGACCAGCCCGGACGCATCCCGGATGGCATTGCCGGAGACGTAACTGCCCGTGCAGAGAAACACCTCCGGAGCGGGATCCTCTGTCAGTACGCTCACGAGCAATCCGCCTTTGTCAACCGCGGTTATCCGGCCCTCGCCCTGCAATAGGTACGCATGCACTCGGCTCTGCCCGAGAGTCTTGCCCAGCCGGGCGGCGGCCGTCATGTCCGTGTTAAACAGCCGGACCAGTG
>JAWLHD010000168.1:0-8052 GCA_041690555.1 Anaerohalosphaeraceae bacterium | reverse complement strand
CTCGATTATACGCGAAGCTCGCGCATAACCGATGCTCAGCCGCCGTTGAAGCAGAGACACGCTGCCCCGCTGACTCTCCAAAACGATCCGCACCGCGTCGTCGAACAGATCGTCGCTGCCGATCATCGACGTATCTATCCGGCTGAGCTGCATAAGCTCCGGATGGTATTCCGGTTCCGCAACGTCCTTCAGGAACTTGACCACGTCCTTCACTTCCTGATCGTCGACGTAGGCGCCCTGAGCACGCACCAGGTCGCTCGTACCAGGCCGAAGGAAAAGCATGTCACCCTGACCCAGAAGAGTCTCGCCGCCGTTCTGGTCCAGGATAATCCGGCTGTCCATCCGAGACGCAACACGGAACGCCACGCGAGACGGCATATTCGATTTGATCAAACCCGTCACAACCGTCGCCTGAGGACGCTGAGTCGCAACTATCAGGTGAATACCAACCGCACGGCTCTTCTGCGCCAGCCGAACAATGTAAGACTCGATCTCCTTGGCCGACGTCATCATCAGGTCCGCCAACTCGTCGATTATGATCACAAGGTGCGGCATTGTCTTTGGTATCTTGGCCTCTTCGTCCGCCGTCGTCGGCGCAAATCGCGCAATAATCTCCTCCGGGCCGAGCTTGTTGTACGACGCGATGTTCCGCACTTTCGCTTCCGCCAGCAGCTCGTACCGCTCGTCCATCTTCGTCGTCGCCCATTCGAGGATCTGCTCGGCCCGCTTCGTATCCGTCACCGTCGGACACATCAAATGCGGAATCGACTCGAACATCGCCATCTCGACCATCTTCGGATCGATAAGGATCAGCTTCACCTCGTCCGGACGCTTCGTCAGAAGTATGCTCGCAATAATCGTGTTGATGCACACGCTCTTGCCCGATCCCGTCGTGCCCGCTATCAGAAGGTGAGGCATGCTCGCAAGATCCGTAACCAGAACCTCGCCAGACGAACTCTTGCCCAGAAACAGCGGCACAAACATCCGCTCCGGCTTGTTGCCCGCACGAACGATCAGATCCTTGATCCGCACCGTCTCCCGCTGAGAGTTGGGAACCTCGATGCCGATTGTATGCCGACCCGCCAGAGGCGCAACCACTCGAACCGAACCGGCCCCAAGCGCACGAGCCATGTCGTTGGCAAGGTTCGAAATCTGGCTCACCTTGATCCCCGGCGCCAGCTCCAGTTCATACATCGTAATCGCGGGCCCCGGCTCGGCGTTCACAACGTGGGCATTAACCCCGAACTCCGCCAGCAGAGCTTCCACAACCTGAGCCTTCTGTTCGACCATCTTCTCCTGCACCGCCGCAAACCCACGCTGCGGCTCCTCCAAAAGGTCCAGCGGCGGAAGCATATAACCCTCGTAGCTCTTGGGAACGTATTCCTTGGTAGGCTTGCTGCGAACCGCCGACGACTCGGCCTTCTCAGTCGCGGCGGTCTTCTTGTCGGCACGTTCCTGGCGACGTTCCGCCGGCACCGCCTTCAACACCCGCTTGCCATCTTCTTCTTCAGCAGCGACTTGCGGCGATTTGATCCGCGAAGGCGGTGCCGCAGCCTCCGGTTGCCCTTCAAGGAACTCACCCGGCTCAAGAATGCCCATACCCCGTCCTACCGTCATCGGCGCCCGCCCGCGCCGCTGCTTGCCGACAGGCCCGGAAAGGTCCTCACGACCGGCGAGCTGACGCGCGCTGAGCCGCTTCCATATATCCGCCATCTCGCGGCTGCTCTCCCTGGCCGCAGAAAACGCCGGCGCCGCCAGCCCGAACAGACGCAGCACCATGCGACCCAACCACCGAAGAACCGCAAGAACGACCGAATCCGCCAACAGAACCGCCCCGACCAGCCACGTGCAAAGCACAACTATCACCGTCCCGAGCGAAGCCATGTACTGCGAAAGAAACACACCCGCCGCTATCCCAAGGATCCCCCCGTTGCCCTGCACATAACCGCCGGCCCGATATGGCCAGACAGTCTCAACAGGCCACAACAGATACCATGAACACGACATCGCCGCCACAAGCAGAAAAAGACCCGTGAGCCGAAGAAGCGGCTGCGTGACCTTTACCCCCGCCAAACTGACAACCAGAGCCCACGCCGCGGCAATAACAAACACGAAAATGCCGGGACCGACGTAGAACATCAGGTGGTAAGCAACAAACGCCCCGATCGAGCCGCACCAGTTTGCGGCTGGGTCGTTGTTCGGATACACCAGCCGACTCGGCGAATCCCATATATCGAAACTCGCGCAACTGAAGAACACCAGCGCGCAGCCCGCAATTGCCAACACCTTCAACGCAACGCTGTACAAATTCCTGCCGTTCAAAACTGTCCGCCTTTCCTGTCAGCGCCGTTGCGCCGGCACTGTACAAACCCTCTCCGCAGTAAAGACATAATTTGTTTTATCGGTTTGCCGCCCCTCTTTCCTTCAGTATTGCCCCTGCACTTGCTGCATGACCATATTATCAGACCCAAACTTGAAAAAACCCCGCGGGACGCTCGATCCCGCGGGGTTTTGCCTCACCCGCCGCCCTGCCGCTCCTTCGGAAAGTACGTCATCCTGAACCTGCCTCCCAAGCCGGTCACTTGGACCCGGTGGCGGCGGCCTGTTGCTCTTTGACTCCCGGCACCTCAACGATTACACCCAGCCGCCCTAATTCGCCGGCAACCTCCGGCTGATAGGGATTTAACTCAAAGGACCGCTTGAGGTTGGCTTCGGCCCGTCCAAGGTCGCGCTTGCTCAGGTAATAGTAGCCGATGTGCTTGTAAACCTCCGCCGAATCCGGCGCCAGCGAAAGTGCCTGGCTATGGCATTTCAATGCGTACTCATCAAGATACTCTTTCTGGAACGCCTTGGCTAATCCCAGCGAAGCCGCCGCCGAGTAGCTCGCCCGGTCCATTGCATTCTGGGCGGAATTCCTTGCCTTCAGCAAGTCGCCCTTGTCCTGAAAAAGCTTCACAAGAGCAGCCTCCGCGTCCCACAGTATCGGATCGAACGACACCGCCACGCGGTAGGCGGTTTCCGCCTTGCTCCACAAGCCGTCTGTGTGATATATGCGACCCAGCTCATAATGCGCCCGCGGGTTCTCGTATCGCGTGTCGATCTGCCGAAGCAAATCCGCTTTCCGCTGCTCAGTGTCCACAACGCCGACCGATTGCCCGGATTTATTGTTGGATTCGTTACAGCCCGTCAATAACAGTGCCAAAACCGCCAGAAACGCCGTGAATTGTGATATGCGCGACATTTTTTGCCTCCCTTCAGAGAGCCGACATCCGTTGCAGCTTAGATTCCATCCATGTTCTATTTTGCCCAACTCGCCACAAATTTTCAAGCAAAAAATCCGCAAAATCGATACCACCCTCCCCCGGCCGCTCCCCGACGGCCCAAAACTTCGGATTTTTCACCCGGGCAGTCACTTGATTCGATCAGAAAACGTCTGCCTAAACGTCCAGGTTCTGCACTTCCAGCGCGTGGTCGCGAATGAAGTTGCGGCGCTTCTCAACGTCGTCGCCCATCAGTATGCTGAACAGGCGATCCGCCTCGCCGGCGTCGTCCAGCTTCACCAGCAGCAGCGTCCGCTTGGAAGGATCCATTGTCGTGCTCCACAACTGATCGCTGTTCATCTCGCCGAGACCTTTGAAACGCTTGATCTCGATGCCCTTGCCCCCGATCTGCCGCACAGCCTGACATATCCCGCCCAAAGATGCCACTTCGTGCCGCTCCTCCCCGGAGCGAATGTCGAATTTCGTCGGCAGAGCCTCTCCGGAAACCGTTCGACCCACCCTCAGAAGGTAGTCGCTCAGTTCCAGATTGTAATCCGACTTCAGCCGCGAATCGATCTCGTTGAGCCGAACCACCTCATGAAGCTCCTCGGCAACAACACGGCTCTGAGCCTCGGACCCGAAACTCTCCTCCTCGATCAACTGGTCCTCGAATTCCTTCAGCCGCTTCTCGTAACCTTCCTTGTCATAGTAGAATTCGCTTTCCTGGCCGCTGCGAACGTGGTATGTCGGCAGCCGCGATCCGTCGTAGTAGCTCTCGAGAAACTGCCGAAATAGGATGCCCCGCCGCTGCAAAATGGCAACACTCCGCTCCATGTCGTTGAGCATCCTCACGAGATTCTCCAGCCGTTCGCCGCCGATCTCCACGTCCTCCTGCCCATCGCTGTGTATCACAAGGACGGTGCCCTCCAGCCCGCGCTGCTCCATCCGCTTACGCATCGCGAACTCGTTGATCACGTACTCGCTCTTCTTGCTGCCCTTGGCCCGAATCTCATAAAGCGGCGGCTGCGCTATGTAGATCTTCTCGTGCTGCAGCAGCTCCGGCATCTGCCGGAAAAAGAACGTCAAAAGCAGTGTCCGGATGTGCGCCCCGTCCACGTCCGCGTCAGTCATCAGCACGATCTTGCCGTAGCGGCATTTGCTGATGTCGAATTCGTCGGCCCCGATGCCCGTACCCAACGCGCTGATAATCGTTCTTATCTCCTCGTGCCCCAGCATTTTCTCCAAACGAGCCTTCTCAACGTTCAGTATCTTCCCCTTAAGGGGCAGAATCGCCTGAATATTGCGGTCGCGCCCGCCCTTAGCCGAACCGCCCGCAGAGTCGCCCTCCACGATGAATATCTCCGTCGTCAGAGTGTCCTTGCTCGAACAGTCCCAAAGCTTGCCCGGCAGATTCGCCCCGCTCAGCGCGCCCTTGCGCCGAGTCAGTTCACGAGCCTTCCGAGCCGCCTCCCGAGCCGCCGCCGCCTGGATCGCCTTGTTGAGAATCCGCTTCGATGTCGCCGGATTCTCCTCCAGATAGATTGCAAGCTGCTCGTTAAGCATTGTCTCCACAAAACTGCCGACCTCGGGGTTCGAAAGCCGAACCTTCGTCTGCGCCTCGAAATGCGGCTCCGACACTCGAACCGAGATCACCGCCGTCAGACCTTCCCGTAGATCTTCGCCCGTCGTCGCCATGCCGTCCTTCAGCATGTTGCTGTTGCGGGCGTATGCGTTCATCGTCCTCGTCAAAGCCGTCTTAAAACCCGACAGATGAGTCCCCCCGTCGATGTTGCGGATGTTGTTGGCAAACGCCAGCAGGTTCTCCGTGTAGCTGTCGTTGTACTGCATCGCGATCACCCAGGCAAGTCGCGAATCTTCGTCCTCCTTGTAGAAATGAATCACATCCGAAAGCGCCGCCTTGCCCTCGTTGAGGTACTCGACAAATGCCTTCAGACCGTTTTCATAATGAAACCGCTCCTTCTTCTGAACACGGTCGTCCTGAAAAATAACGTTCACCCCGGCGTTGAGATAAGCCAGCTCGCGTATCCGCTTCAGCAGCGTGTCGTGGCTGAACTCCCTCGTCTCGAATATCTCTTCATCCGGCAGAAACGTAATCCGCGTGCCCCGCTTGGTAGTCTCGCCGATCTCGCGAACAGGACCCTTCGCTGCGCCACGCGCACACTCAAAGTGCCAGTGCTTGCCGTCACGATACACGTCCGCCTCCAGCCATTCGCTCAGCGCATTGACAACACTCACGCCCACCCCGTGCAGACCGCCGGAAACCTTGTAAGCCTTGTTGTCGAACTTGCCGCCCGCGTGCAGCGTCGTCAGCACAACCTCCAGCGCGCTCTTGTGCGCCTCCGCGTGCATGTCCACCGGGATACCCATGCCGTTGTCCTCGATAGAGCAGCTCCCGTCCGGATGAACATGCACGATGATCTGATCGCACCGCCCCGCCAGAGCCTCGTCGATCGAGTTGTCCAGCACCTCGTACACGAGGTGATGAAGCCCCCCCTCCTGACGGTTGCCGATGTACATGTCCGGACGCTTGCGGACCGCCTCCAGACCCTCCAATATCTTTATGTTGCTCGCATCGTATGTATGATCGAACGCAGCTTCCTTCATATGCCTTCTTTCGTCTCAGTTATGATCTCTCGCCGTGGCCGCAGCGCCAGCCGCCGAACCTGAGCGCCGCCGCAATACCGCTGCAACTGACTCAATATCTCGGCACTCAGTAAACGCATTTCGTGCATGTATGGACCCGGATCCACCTCCACCTCCAGAACGCCCGCCCTGAACGCCGATATCTCGCAATGTGCCGCAAGCCCGTCTGGCAGCAACTGCCGCCAAACGTCTATCACCCCCGCGTTGCGCCGCAAACCGCCCAGCCGCTGCTTTATATACGTTTCAACGTTCGCGCCTAAGGGTTGCGACGTCTCCCGTCTCGGCCGCTTATATCGGCCCGCACGCCGCAAGAGCATGTCTTCGTCCGCATGATCCGTCATCGCTCACATCCTGTTAGCGCAAATCCCCCGCACTCTCACCCGTTTCAGCCCCGCCCGCCGGCATATCCGCCCGACGCCGACGCCGCTACAAATTAACCGGCATGACGATATAGAGGAAATCACCGCCGCTCTTGATAAGCCCCGGCCGATCCGGTTCCCCTAAGTGCAGCTCGAACTCGTCTGTCTTGATCACACGAAATACGTCGATCAGAAACTGCGGATTGAACCCGATCTCCATCGGAGCGTCCGTATACGCAACAGCCATGTCAATCTGCGCATCGCCCGTCTCCGGCGCTCGGCTCGATATCAGCATCGCGTTCTCGCTCAGCGCAAGCCGTATACCCTTGCTGTCCTGGTCCGCCAGAAGCGCCGCCCGCCTGACCGCGCTCAGCGCCGCCGATGTATTCAAAACAAGCTTCTTCGTATAGTCCTTCGGAATGATGTCCTCGTATTTCGGGAAGTTGCCTTCCACGAGGTTCGAGCTGATCACCGCGTTGTCGCACATCAGCGCAATCTGATTGTCGACAAACCGCACCCCAACCTTCGCCTCCGCGTCCCCGCCCACCCGGTCCAGAAGCGACATCGTCTTGGCAGGCACTATGATGCGGCCCTCCGACAGTTTGCCTTTCACCGCCGACGGCAGGTGCACCACGCTCTTGGCAAGCCGCCGCCCGTCGGTCGCCACCAACGTCAGCTTCTTGCCGCTGACCTCCCACAAAATGCCGTTCAGAGCATAACGCGTGCTCTCCTTGGCCGCCGCAAAAACGCACTGTTCGATCCCCGCCTGAAGCCGATCCAGACTCATCTCGAAATCGGCCCCCTCCTCGAAACCAACCACCGAAGGATACTGCCCCGCATCGTGACCGTATATCGTAAAGTGGCTGTCGGCCCCTCTGATATGCACCGCCGCCTCGGACGCATCGAAAACGACGACCTCATCGATGCTCTCCCGTATGATCGACGTAACCTTGTCCGCGGGAACCACGATCTCGCCTGCCGACTCGATCTCTACCTGAGTCACCCGGCTGGTAATCCCAACCTCCAGATCCGTCCCGCAAATCCGAACCGAATCGCCTTCCGCCGTAAAACGTACGCACTGAAGGATAGGTTTCGGCGTGCGGCTGGGCACAATGCTCGTAACCAACACCAGCGCTTCCTGAAGCGCGGCCCTGTTAAATTTAACTCTCATGACATCCCCTGTCCAAATTACTTCCAATAATACACGCCAGTCGCAAACCCTGCCGTAACCCCCTAATTTAACCGAAAGAATAGGCCTTGCAAAGTACTTTTTGACCCCCGCCAGGCAATAATTTTTCATCGCCGCGCGGGCGATTGCCGATGCCCCGTCCACTTGCCGCACCATAAAAAGCAGGCGCCCCCGGCTTGTCCTCGCCGAGAGCGCCTCCACCCATCTCCGCATCGACCGCAGCCCTCCGCTGACGGTCAATTATCCTGATCCTTGATGACGCAGCAACCGGATCTAACGCTATTCCTGCCCGTTCGCCGCTGTCGTCCGCTTCAGAGGCGTCGTCCACAAGTAAATCGTGTGATCACCGTAGACGTCCTCCTCGTCCTTGATCGTCACAACCTTATCCGGAATCACGCCCCTCATGTCAAAATCGTGCGAAACTATCCGCGAACCGTCCTTGAGCTTCTCCAATTGCGGTATAAGCTTCACGTTAAGATCAGGCAGCAGGTACAGCGTAATCACGCTTGCTCCGCTAAGGTCCAGCGTGAAAATATCCTCCTGCTCGATTCGCACCAGGTCTCCCACGTTGTTCTCCCGA
>JAWLHD010000167.1:0-8060 GCA_041690555.1 Anaerohalosphaeraceae bacterium | reverse complement strand
CACGCACTCATGGAAGATTTATTCTGATCTCTTCTTCGGACGTCCCCTCTTTCGCTTTGGCTCAGTGATTGGTTCTGACGTGGTATTCTTGTTCCCGAGGCCAAGGCTCTTGGCGAGTTGAGAGCGCACTATTGAATAGTTCGGCGCAACCATCGGGTAATCGCTATGCAAACCCCATTTATCCCTATAGGCTTCTGGAGTTAATCCGCGAAGAGCAAGATGCCGCTTCAAGGTTTTATATGATTTACCGTCCTCAAGACTGATAAGGTAATCCGGAGTAATTGATTTTTTTATTGGAACCGCTGGAACTAGGGCGTTCACCGGTTCCAGGGCAGGCGCACCGAGACCCCCGAGAACCTTTCTGACCGCATCAACCAGACTCGGCAATTCGCCCGCAGGCAGTGGATTATGGGAGACGTAAGCTGACACGATGTCGGCGGTAAGGGACATCATGTCGAGGGCATCATCTAGTACTTCGTCATTCACGAAAGGGTTCCTTCCGGGCTGTCTTTGGGGGATCCGGCACAGAGGTCGGTGAATCAAATGGCAGATATTCGGATATTGCTGATGAGGAATTGAGTTGTCCACCACAAGCAGTAAGGCGTGCTCGATGAAAAAGGAATCACGCACCAGGCGCCTGTTCCCATTGAGCCGCTGCAGACGGTACCACGCAAGCAGCGAGGACCTGGAACTTTGTATGCTGGGGCTTACGTCCGCCCAGGGGTTGGCGAGGGAAATGAGATACTCCCTTGAGTCGTCTACTGCGCCGCCCTCGCCGTGATCAATTAAATTTCCCTCCCGCTGCGTTTTCCGTCATCGCTCAATCCACGCCTTCGTTCGAGTTCAGAGCAGCGGCCTGAAGGTCAAAAATGTATTCGACCAGGATGCGTCGGCATGCCCGGCGCATCTCAAATTGAGACCGCTTTTCGCAGGCATGGTGGGGCTTGTGTTAAATACGAGTTATATAGGTGTTAAGGCATCACCTGTTTTGAACAACACATTGAAATCACGATAGGAATTTGGTTCTTCCAATGGTCGGTGGTAACTGATACCCCGAAGAATGGTAACTAAAACCCCGAATCAGAGTAACTGATACCCCGAAGTTTTTTTGGGAGGGATTGTTCCGAAGGTACCTCAAACCCCGAACCACCACCTTGGTAACTGAAACCCCGAACCTTGACCGCGGTAACTAAAACCCCGATAAGGGCTGATGGATTCGGAAATTGCCCAAAGCCTGACGCCCCTCCTGCCCGACAGGCATCCGCAGCATGACCTGTTCATCTGCGATGTAGCTGATGCCGTTTTGAAGGATGTCATGCATCACATGGAGCATCCGTTCTATTCCTTGTCCAAGAAACCCGAGACGACGATCCGTCAATACGAGCATAACGGGAATTGGATCAAGATAACCCCAAGCGTCAAAGGCCTGGCGACGATCTATGACAAGGATATCTTGATCTATTGTATCTCCCAGATCATGGCGAAGCTGAAACAAGGTGAGAAAGTATCTCAACGGGTTCGATTGAATTCACACGACCTCCTGATTTTTACGAACCGGGGAACCGCGGGAAAGGACTATGTGGCCTTGACCGAGGCGCTCGATCGCCTTGCGGGCACACGCATAAGCACCAACGTTCGGTCCGGCAGCGAAGAACAGTATGATACGTTTGGTCTGATTGAGACGGCCTCCATCAGGCGCAAGCACGGCCTCGATGGCCGTCTTCTGTGGTGCGACATCAAGCTTTCCGATTGGGTCTTCAATGCGATCCGAGCGCAGGAGGTCCTGACGCTTCACCGGGATTATTTCAGGTTGCGCAAGCCGATCGAGCGGCGTGTTTACGAGATTGCCCGCAAACACTGCGGACAACAGGACCACTGGAAAATTGGCCTGGCGCTTCTTCTCAAGAAGACTGGCTCTCAAAGTCCGGAGAAGCGATTTCGGCAAATGATACGCCATCTTGTGAAACACGACCATCTGCCTGATTACCACGTCGCCTTCGATGCCGACCGCGACATGGTGATCTTCACCAACCGCGGCTCAATGAAGACAAGTGAGACGTCATCGGGCCAGCTATCCTGGGTGGGACCGTTGAACACGGAAGTTTACGCCGAAGTGCGGGGGGCGGCGCCTGGCTGGGATGTGTACGTCCTCGAACAGGAATGGCGGAGCTGGCTTGCGGAAAACGACATCACGCCGAACCATCCGGAAAGACACTTCGTCAAGTTTTGCGCCAGCTGGTTCGAGAAGCGTGGACGCCCATGAGCGCGCAGAGCTTTATGGCAAGACGATCGCGTTTCCAGAGGGTGATATCAGGGCCGCCTCACGTTTGGCATCGGCTTCTCTGTTCGGTGTCTGAACCGGTCAAGCACGACCGCAAGGCAGATGGAGACGAGCATGATGAAGGCGAAGAGGCGCATGCGGTAGAGAGTACCGAGGTTGGGTACCGCGTAGACATGAATCAGAACGTAGATGATGAGGAACGCGACCGTCGCGATTACGCGCGAATCGATCAGGCGTCGATACCCCAAGGCGAGCGCGAGTGCGAAAGCAAAATAGGCCAGCGCCATTTCAAGCGATACCAGTGCCGAAGTGGCTCGGCCCAACTCGGATGACCCGGTTACATCCGCAAATGGAATAGGACGGAAAAAGCCGATCAAGAGCCCTTCGGGAAGATAGGCAAAGTAGTCCGATTTGGTTCTGAAAGCCACGTCGGAACTCAGGTTACTCCCCGCCTCGGGGTATTTCAGAAAATACTCGGCACGAATTGTGCAAATCTTGAGCAGCGTCCGGTCGATCTGGCCATCAGCATCGACAGGATCGCACACAGCCGCCACCGCGGCGCGGTCTGCGGCGGTCAAAGCGATCGGGTTTTGATCTGACGTCTGCAGCTGCGCCTCTCCCAATGCAATGTGATCCTCGGCCAGCCTCGCTCCGATGAGGACGAAAAAGAGAAGGAGAAGCACCTGCGCTACGCGGCCAAATTGCGCTTGTCCGTGGAACGCGGCCGTAACGATGAATGGCATAGCTGCCAAAACAACGGGGCCGATAAGGTAGGGGCGGACGATGACCATCAAAGCTCCACCAAACCCGGCCATGAAAAAAACAGTGCTAAGTCGGGTCTTTCCAACCGCAGAAAGGAGGCTGCTCAGAACGAGCAGCATTCCCGCTCCCGAAAATATGTCCTTGTGCAACTGTCCCCAGATCATTGCGAATGACGGGAGGAGCAGGAAGGGCATGACTGCCAGTGTCGCCGATAGATAGTCGCCGACAAGAAGGATCAGCACGCGGCGCGCCATGACGACCGCAGTCGCGAAAAGCGCGCCGTGCAAGGGGAGCAACATCGAGGGGTGGTTTGGCAGGTACGTATAGAAGATGCTCGCTATCCCAGCAGGCGCCTGCCCCTCCGGTCTCAGCCTCCAGGCGCTCCAGCCCTGATCCGCAATCGCCTTGGCCTGCTCAACGGCGAGCCGGTGGAAGTAGGCCCAATCACTCCCGGGCGCGAGACCGCCCGATCCATGCAGTATCATGGGGATCAAGAGGAATTGTAGCGCCAGCCCAGAAGCGATCACGAGCAAGAAGGTGACGGCCGCGAGTGAAGCATCAGACCAAAGGACATCCCGCCTTCTTACAAACACGCAGAGGGCTCCCCTATGACCCGTCGCCTCACGCTCATCACGCTCTCCTTGTTAGGAGACAGCACTTTGGCTGGAATTGTAAGGTGTACACCGAACGAACAATACGTCAGGGAAGGAATGGTTTCACGTCCTTGCGGCGCGCTCCGGCTCGCCTGTCCTTCAGCCATCAACGGCGCCAGTGCTTCCAAAATCGCGATTCTTGCCGAGTAATGATCCATATATTCACCCTTCTTTAGGGTTATTGAGTGGTTGATTAGATCTGTAAACAAGTAAATTTTGTTACGACAAAATAAAAAACTGAATATGATACAAAATCACCTACGTGAGTAGTTGCGTAGGGGACAAATATGTCGATTGTCACGGGGGTCTTGCAAACGAGCAACGCGGGCATCGACGCGTTGTTAGGTGGGGCCAAATGGGCCGGAAGCCAAATCAGCTTTGGCTTCGCTGGAAGCGCGTCTGTCTACGACAGCAAGTACGGGAACAACGAACCTTCGAACGGTTTTGCCGCCCTCACGAGCGTACAGAAATCCGCAGCGAAGCTTGCAATGTCCCTTTGGGACGAGTTGATCGCCGTCGATCTCGTGGAGACATCAGGTGCAGCCGCGACGATCCGAGTTGCGGCATCTTCGGCGCCTTCCACAGCCTGGGCCTATCTGCCCTCGGCCTGGCAGGAAGGCGGGGACATCTGGTTCGGGCGCTCGGCGTGGTTCGATACGCCGACACCCGGCTCCTACGGTTTCCATACCTTTGTCCATGAGATTGGGCATGCACTCGGCCTCACGCACCCGCATGAGAATGGTTTCGCCCGCTCCTCGTCCAGCTTCGTCTGCGATGACGCACCAACAGATGCAGCATTAATTTGTCCATGCTGCGCCGGGTCTGTCCACAGCGTCGGCGGCGTGACGGTTTCGGCCGGAAGTCCGGTGGCGACGTCCGACGTGATGGCGCACTCGATCATGAGCTACAAAGCCTACGCTGGCGACGCGGCACGAGGATACGAGAACGAACAATTCGGGTTCGCTCAGACGCCGATGCTCTACGATATCCTCGCGATTCAGCACCTCTATGGCGCGAATTTCGAGACGAGGTCGGGCGACAACACTTATTCCTGGGATCCTGTTACAGGCGCTCGTATCGTCGATGGGGTCGTCATGAGCCGGCCGGGCGGGGGCAAAGTTTTTGAAACCCTCTGGGATGGCGGCGGTAACGACACGATCGATCTCTCCGCGTTTTCAACGGATGTTGTCATCGATCTGCAGCCGGGCGGATGGATCGATTTTGGCAACAATGCGCTCGCGCGGGTGGGTCCCGGGAAGGTCGCCCCAGGGAACGTGGCTCTGACGTTCGACACTTCAGGAGTGGGGCGCGCCGTAATAGAGAATGCACATGGCGGCAGCGGTGATGACCTGTTGATCGGCAACGCCTACAGCAATGTATTGGCAGGGGGAGCAGGCAACGACCAAATCGTCGCTGGCGCTGGAGACAACATTCTTGCCGGCGGGACAATTGGCCATATGGTGGTTCAGCTCGGCCTCGTCCCCAGCTCGGTTGCTTCGATTTCCGAACCGTCCAAGGGAGGGGCTGACGGAGACGATGTGCTCGAGGGCGGCGCAGGGAACGATACCTTTATCGCTGGCTCCGGTCGCGACCTTATGATCGGCGGCGGCGGGTACAATATCATCCTGATCGATGAGAACGAGGCCGACGTCAGCGTGGCGATAGGATCTTCAGGTAGTCTCCTGCTGTCGTTCACCACTGGCGCGATTGCAGCTCAACAGATCAACGCGATCGTCTTTCGAGACGGAGTTGCAGTTGCGCCGGGCGCAGCTGGCGCCTTCTCGTCCGAGCTGTACCTCATGCTCAATCCCGACGTGGCCGCGGCTCTCGAGGCCGGATGGATTGCTTCGGCGGAGCAGCACTTCCTCGACTTTGGGATCCACGAAGGTCGCCCTGGAGGGCAGCGCGCAGCCGACGCCTTCTCGTCGGAGCTGTATCTCATGCTCAACCCGGACGTGGCCACGGCCCTTCAAGCCGGATGGATTGCTTCCGCGGAGCAGCATTTTCTCGATTATGGTGTTCAGGAGGGGCGCCTCGGGGGGCACACTCGCGCAATGGAGGCCTCTGTCTTTTTGCCAGATGACGCTAAGCAGCTTGGAGACTTGGCTGATAGCTGGAATCCGTATCTGATGGCGTGAGCTTAGACCAATGAAATAAAGAAACAGAGCATAGGATTGGATTTTATTTTATATCGAGTCTTAGCTCATGAAGAAGGCGCAGTATCACTGCGCCTTCTTTTCTATTCATAAAGATAGTTTTCAAGGGATAGCTGTTACCCCCTCCAAAATCATCCTTTGCCAGACTTTCATTTTCCGTCGTTTTCAGCATTTTCGGCGTTGTTATTCGGGCCGCTATTACCGGGAGCGTCCTGATCACCGTTGCCGAAGCCATTGTTGCCCTGCGGCCCACCCTTGTTATCGCCATTCTTCCCGGGCGCGTCTCGATCCCCCTGAGCGTTTTCGGCGTTGTTATTCGGGCCGCTATTACCGGGAGCGTCCTGGTCACCATTGCCGAAACCATTGTTACCCTGCGGTCCGCCTGGGCCGGTTGGTCCACCTGGGTCGGTCGGTCCACCTGGGCCGGTCGGTCCGCCTGGGCCGGTTGGTCCGCCTGGGCCGGTTGGTCCACCTGGGTCGGTCGGTCCGCCTGGGCCCGTCGGTCCACCCGGACCAGTCGGTCCACCTGGGCCCTGTGGTCCACCCGGGCCCGTCGGTCCGGCCGGGCTACCAGCATCGCTCGGCGCGCCGGGGCCACCCGGTCCGCCGGGGCTCGCCGGCCCGCCAGGGCTACTTGGCCCGCTGGCATCGCTCGGCGCACCGGGGCCAGCCGGCCCACCAGGGTTACCAGTACTTGGCGATCCGGATGGAGAAGCGGCCAAGCTAGTGCCGCCGTCTCCATTGTTCGCTCCCCACGCAGGAACACACTCCACCTGCCACCCAAACAAATTCCTGCAGAACTGCCGAGACAGCGGGGCTGCTTGAGGCAGCGTGGAAGCATATGCTTCTCCGAGGGGGGACGCACTTGCTGCGGGGCATGACCAGAACTTGCCGCTCGCATCGCTTTCGATCGAACAGCCACGTGCTGTCATTTCCGCAGTCTGCTTGGCAGATTGAGCATAGGCGGGAAGCGCAAGAAAAGTCGTTGCAGCCAAAATTGTCGCATACTGGTACAGCTTCATAACGCATCTCCTCGAAATCCGAAATCTTAAATCGCAAGACAACAGTCAAGCTTGTTAAGTTTTCATTCACCTTATTTAAGGAGCGCCATGTTTTTAATCAATTGGTAACTTTGTTTTTAGTTAAAATTTAGTCAGCTGCTCGGCCTCCGACTCATCGAACTGATCAGCCCGCTGCGTTCGTGATCGGCGGCGCGTATCGCGACACGAGACAAGCAGGCTCAGCTTCAGATCGAAACATAAGGCAAATCGAAGCCGAGAAACGCCGACGGGGGGTCATGTTTGAGACTGGCGGAGATGGCGCGGCAGTTTCGTCTGGTGCCGTTACGCGGCTGGACCGTACGGGTCGAAATTTCGGAGGGAACGAGCCTTTCCTGCAGCGCAATCGCAAGGGAGGCGGGCAATCGTGCAGCGTCCGGACAAGCATGGACGAGCGCTCTTGCATGAGAGTAACATCAGTGGGTCATCTATCGAATCGGCTGGTGAAACGGGATGGGGATGATAGTCTTGCCATCGTGTTTTGCCCTTGGGTTTCTCCCAGTCTAGATCAAAGCGCCATGGCACGCTGTGTCTTCTCTCGCCGTCACAACACACCTCGAGACATTGCCCAGGCAGACCGTCACACCACAAGCGATCTCCGCTAAGGAAAAAATGCTGAAGAACTCAACGATCCTGATCACTGGCGGAACCGGGTCTTTCGGGCACGTATTTGTGCCTATGACCCTCGAGCGTCACAACCCCAAGAAGCTTATCGTCTTCTCACGGGATGAGATGAAGCAGTGGGAGATGGCGAAGCTATACGGCAATGATCCGCGCGTGCGTTTCTTTATCGGGGATGTGCGTGACCGCGAGCGGCTGTATCGCGCTTTTGACGAGGTGGATTACGTCGTTCATGCCGCCGCCACCAAAATTGTACCCATCGCCGAATACAACCCTTTCGAGTGCATGAAGACCAATGTCAATGGCGCGATGAATGTGATCGATGCGGCCATCGACAAGCGGGTGAAGGGCGTCGTGGCGCTCTCCACCGACAAGGCTTCGAGCCCTATAAATCTTTATGGCGCGTCGAAACTCGCATCAGACAAGCTGTTCGTGGCGGGAAACTCCTATGCGGGCGAGCATGGTACGCGTTTTGGAGTTGTGCGCTACGGGAATGTAATGGGCTCGCGCGGGTCGGTGATACCCTTTT
>JAWLHD010000166.1:0-8072 GCA_041690555.1 Anaerohalosphaeraceae bacterium | reverse complement strand
GCCAGATTCTCACGACTCACAAGTACTTACTACAGGTTAACACGGTCTGATCGAAATCAGGGACCTTCAAAGGGAGAAAGGCATGAAAAAAACTTCAATTATCCTCATGATCGCCGTGGCATGTTCAGCCGCGTGGGCGCTGCCGTTTACTGACTACGGTTCAGGAACGACAGTCGAGCAAGGTGTGGGTTGGCGCGACTGGATGATCAACTGGGGACAAGGACCGTGGATATGGTTTGACCCGCTCGGAGGGGCCATTCTGGACCCGACCGTTGGCGGTCTCTTTCATATTTACGACACGGGCCCGGCGGTAATCAGCCCAGACCTTGTCGCCACCGTGCCGGTGGCGGGAACGCTGACCTTGACGGCATACGATTCAGCACATCCTGACGTGCCGGTTGGAACGATGGTACTTGAAGGCACGGGCCAGAATGTCGTAGATATCAATGCCTCCAGAGCGATCCGTGATGAGGCCACTGGAATGTTCCTGGTTGCTTTCGCACCGCCGGAACCAAAACTGACAATGACCGTTCAGTCGCAGACCGGCGTATTTGCGGACATTGAACAGATCGATCCGTGGCACTTCTACTTGTCCGGCTTCTTCGCCGGTCCTCTTGTGGAAGGCATGGGGCTGCAGGACAATATTTTTGCAGCCCTCGGCCGCCAGATACCAGTCATCGGAGGAGTCGGTGAATTCGTCCTGACTGGACAGTACATCCCTGAACCGGCAACAGGCTTGCTGCTCGGACTCGGCAGCCTTGTCCTCCTGCGACGAAAAGCACGCTAAGACCGAGTGCTTTGACATAACTGTGACTCACTTTGGAAAGGGTAAGCTATGAAGAAGGCAATGTATGTTCTGGCGGTGATGTGTCTCGTGGCGGGTGTCGGTTCCGCCCAGCGTATCCAGTCTTTCTGCGAGTACGGGACCGGTGTGGCCTTGCGATTCGGCGCCGGCGGCGCTCTTTGGGATCAGCAGTGGGGTTATGCGCCGTGGGATTGGTACGACTGCACCGCCAGGCCCAATGTCGGGTTTCTTAATGAAAACGTCGGGGGCCTGCTGGAAACGACTACGGCCGGTGCCCCTGTAATCGATGCGGACTTGATTGTGCGGTTTAGCTTTGGCGGCAACATCGTCCTCACCGCCTATGACGAATGCAATCCGGACGCTGTCGCCGGACAGATCTTCGGGGATGTAGAAGGCCTCTTCGTGGCCGATCTGAACGCCGATCGTGCCATCGTTGACGAAGAGGCAGGCACGATAACCATCCTCTTTGGGGCAATGCTGCACGATGAACCCGATGCCCTCATAAACATTACAAAAACAACCGGCAAGTTCAAGAGCATCAAAGCGGTTGGACCGTGGCAATGGATTGTCTCCGGCAAGATCATCGCAATGCGCATCCCGGATCTGGACGTGCAGACGAATATACTTGCGGCCGTCGCAAACAGCGACTTGCTACTGTACGCCGATGAGGAAATTGTCCTGGCCGGCTCTTACTACCGTACTGCACCGAATAAGTAGGCAGACAGGAGCAAACCTTGAATAGTAATTGTCAGCATGCAGCACCCGCACCTTGTTTCCTCCCAAGGTGAGACTTCAGAGGCAGCGTCGTAACGACGCTGCCTTTGTGCTATGTGTGCATTTAGTTCGAGGGTAAGGCTACATCTGCAACGCCAGCTTGCTCTCCCAGTTCGACATCTCCTTAAGGCGTTTGATGATTTCCAGGTGCTGGGTGCAGACGTGTTCGCAGGCGCCGCACTCGACGCAGACGCCGCTGTCGGCGGCACGATCTACGAGGAGGCCCCAGTTGTGGTTGAACTTGATCTTCTCGAGCATGGCCTTTTCGTCGAGATTTAGAAACAGCTTTTCGTTATAGACCTGCATGTAATTGGCAATCGGGATATTCTGCGGACAGGATTTCATGCAATAGCCGCAACCTGTACACAATGAGTTCATGTTCTCGGAGACTTGCGTACGGATTCGCTCGATTTCGGCATCGCTGAAGGTTTTCGCCGCATCCGCAATACGGCAGGCCATGTCGATATGCTCGCGAGTGGTGAAGCCTACAAGCGTTACGGTGATCTGGGGTGCACTGATGCAGAAGCGCAGGGCGGCTTCCGTTGGTGTTTCGTCTGGTGCAGCGAGAAAGTCGAGCTGCTTTTCATGCTGGGGGATGAGCCCGCCGGAGAGCGGATTCATAGCAACAACGGCGAGGCCGGCATCATGGGCGGCCTGAATACCCTCCCAGCGGTAGGGGAAATTAAGGATATTGACGCCCAGAAGTATGCCCTCGAACTCGCCATTGCCCAGGATTTGCCTGATCTGAGGACCCGGCAGGTGTGTCGAGATGGCTATATTGCCGATCATTCCCTCTTCTTTGCATTTCATCAGACCTTCGTATTGGCCGCGGCGTTTCATGGCCAGTTGATACTGGTCCATTCTGCGGATGCACCAGACATGGTAAAAGTCTATACGGTCAAGGTTCAGGCGTTTGAGTGACTTCTCGACGGCCTTTCGAGCCTTGTCCGCTGTGTTGAAGTCGACGGGCATGCCCTTGGTGGTAACGTAGTACTCGTCGCGGGTATCGCGCATCTGTTTCATGGCGATGCCGAAGATGTCTTCGCTGGTGTCGCTGCAGTAGGTTGGCGCAGTGTCGAAGTAGTTGATGCCCTTGCTCTGAGCATACAGCAGCAGCTCGGCATTTTCTTCGTTTGATTTGGTCTCGTCGAACCTCATGCCCCCAAAACCGACCGCCGAGACCTTTGCACCTGTACGTCCATATTCGGAATAGATCATTTGGTTCCCTCTGAAAACATGTTACGGGCAGATTATAGTCGCCGGCATCTGGAGACATCAAGTCAAAACACGCACTATTCACGCACGGAGAACAGGGACTCTCTCTGTTGCGACAAAACAAACCCCGATGTTCGCTTTTTTGTGCCACCGACCATATTTTTATTTGCTTTGTCCCTCTCATCTGTAATAATCCGGCGATTTCGAGGACCTTATTCGGCGGACAGGGTATGGATGAAAAACGTTTGCGTGAAATGGCCGGGGACCCGCGGTTCATCGCGGGCATATACAATTATTGCGACCGGTGGTGTGAGCGGTGCGGATATACCTCCAGGTGCCTCAACTTTGCGATCGGCCAGGAGGAATTCGCCGACAAGGACGACGATGAACAGTGGCAGGCGCTGGGCCGCCTGATGCGGCAGACGGCGACGATGGTCCGCAAGGATGCAAAGGAGGAGGGCATCGACCTTGAAGAAGCCGTGGAGGAGACGCGCGAGGTCGATCAATTGATCCAGCAGGACTACGATGAGCAACCCTGCTGCCGTGACGCAAAGGTCTACATGGAATCCGTCAGTGCATGGTTCGACGGCGCCAAAGAGGTTTTCGAATCCGAAAAGGAGGAAATCAGCGAGGCCTTGCGGCTTGAGCTGCCGCAGACCGATCCCGAACAGACGGCGCACACCCTCAACGACGCCACTGAGACGATTCGGTGGTATCAGCACCAGATATACGTAAAGCTCATAAGGGCCGGGCGAGGTATCGCATGCAGTGAAGACCCGGCAGACTTTGTACTGGACGACGCCAACGGCTCGGCCAAAGTGGCCCTGATCGGCATGGACCGCTCAATCCAGGCATGGGACACTCTGTATCGAACGTTAGGCGACGGGCAGGACGGCATCCTCGATATACTGGTCAGGCTCGAACGGCTTCGCAAGAAAACTGAGGCAACGTTTCCGGGGGCGCGGCAATTTATCCGACCGGGCCTCGACGAACTGCCTGAGGAGCCCTGAGCGGGGAAATGCAGCACACATATTTGGCACGATGTAGACACGGCAACAGCGAATGGAACAGTGGACGGTCGGAAAACTGCTGACCTGGATGAACGGGTATCTGACAGACAGGGGAGTTGATGCCCCGCGCCTCAGCGCCGAGCTTCTGCTGTCGCACGTGTCAGGCTGCAAGCGGATCGAACTATACACCAATTTCGACCGCGTGGTCGAGCAGGCACGGCTCGATGAACTTCGCGGCCTTGTGAAACGCTGCGGCGAGCATGAGCCGGTGGCGTATCTCGTCGGTCGCTGCGAGTTCTACTCGCTGGAGATTCGGGTGAACCGGGCATGCCTGATCCCCCGACCGGAAACGGAACTACTCGTGGAGCGGGCGATTGATCGCCTTCGAATGCGCCAGATGCCCGCGACCGTGCTGGACCTGTGCACCGGATCAGGATGCATTGCCGTCGCCATCGCCAGGAACGCACCCGATTGCCGCGTGGTCGCCACCGACCTCAGCGACGAAGCCCTCAGCGCAGCAGATGAAAACGTGCGGGCACACGGGCTCGCCGAACGTGTGCAACTCATGTGCGGCGACCTGTTCGACCCGCTTATAAGCGGTCTGGACGCAACGAGCTTCGATCTGATCGTCTCGAACCCACCCTACGTCACCAGCGCCGAAATGGAGGCGCTGGATCGAAACGTCAAGGACTACGAACCAGTCTCGGCGCTCCACGGCGGCGTCGACGGGTTGGACGTCTACCGGCGTATCGCCAACGGCGTCGGACCGTTCCTGAAGAACGACGGCATCCTGATGCTCGAGATCGGCTTCGCTCAGGGACCGGCCGTTAGAAGACTCCTGGAGGCGGCGGAGCTTTTCACAGAAATTACCGTAGAGAAGGACGGCTCCAATAACGACCGTATCGTGATCGCACTGCGCAAAAAGACATGAGGCGGCGTCCCGCACGGGCCGCCGCCTCATAAAACCCTTCTATCTGTTCTGACAGGCTATTGCGCCGCAGCGATCTCAATGCGGCGAGGCTTGACCTCTTCGGCCTTGGCGACTCGAATCGTCAGGACGCCTGCATCCATCTCCGCGGATATCTTGTCGCGGTCCAGATCGCGGCTCAGCGTGAACTCGCGGCAGAAACTGCCGGCCTGCCGGTCCGCAAACACCAGACGTCCCTGGGACTGCTCGCCCGGCTGCCCACAGATCGTCAGCGTGTCGGCTTCGACCTTGATGTCTATGTCCTTCTTGTCCACGCCGGGCATATCCAGCTTGACCACGATCTCGTCTTCAGTCTCCCATATATCCGCAAGCGGCACATAAGTCCTCTGCTGCTGCTCGGCGCCCTCTCGCCGCGTTACTTCGGCCTTTTGGGTCTTGGCAAGTGTCTGTTCTGTCATGGCAATTCACCTCCTTTGAAACCTCAACATGTGCATTTTGCACTTTGTCCTCTGTTCGCCAGTTTCGCCGCCTATTTCGCCTTGATCGCTATGGATTTCGGCTTGGCGGTCTCCATCTTCGGCACGACGACGCTGAGCACGCCGTTCTTGCAGTCGGCCTTGACCTTGTCGGCGTCGATCCGCTCGGCCAGGGTCAGCGTGCGGGTAAACGATCCGACAGGCCGCTCCCGACGATAATAACGCACATCTTTCTGCTCGTCGTTCCGCTTGCCCGTCAGCGTTACGGTGTTCTCGGCCACCGACAGGTCAAGGTCCTTCGGATTGACTCCCGGCACGTCGGCCCTGAGCAGGTACTGCTCATCGGTCTCATAGACGTTGACCGCCGGGAACGTGCCCCGGGGCATGGACCGCAAACCGAGCGGACCCTCGAAGATGTCAAAAACACGGTTCATTTCGTCCAGCGTGCGTTCGATGTCGCCGAATGGAAAGCGTCGATTCATCCACAACATAAACGCTCACCTCCTTTCATAAAACTGCCTTCTGTTTCTTGCTTCAACTTTTTTGTTCCACTCACGTGTTTCCGTTAATCTGATTTTGCAAACAGCGTGCCAGAGCGAAACAGCAAGGGCCCATGTTTCACAAACCCTTAAAAAACAAGCATTTAGGAGATTGCGCAAGAAGTGGCTCAAAAATATTATCGGCCCGCGCCCCCCTACGGACTGTCAAATTGACAGCGGCGACACGTCGCGAGGTCGGACCAGGTCCTGTCCCGTCGGCTCCTTGCCGAGGCACTTGAGCAGCCGCTTGAGCACGGCTTCTCTGAGGTGCGCTATTTGTGCCCTGGTTCTGCCATCGATGGATATCTGCCCGCCGGCATAGCTGAGATGCCCGCCGCCGCTGCCCTTGCGGGAGACGAGGCGTTTCATCACATGGTCGGCGCGATTTGAAGGCTGATCGGTCCGAAGTGAAAGCAGCAGACGATTGTCATACAGCCCGCTGCAAAGCGTCCAGTGCGTGTTCTCCTCGCGCAGCAGCAGGTCCGCGACCTCGCCGATCATGTCAGGATTGTCAACCTCCTGCAAATCGGTGACCGCGAGGTCATCATAGGTCTTTGTGTTCGTCAGCGCCTCCGAGAGCATCCGGAAGTACTCTCGCGGCACGCTGCCCCGCTGGATTTCCGAGAGCATGCGCTTGTTTGCGATGGGGAACAGTTGGCTGATGGCCTTGATGTCGGCGCTGGTCGCCTCGCGACCGAGGTCCTGTGTATCTGAGCGGATGGCGAATATAAGCGCCGTCGCCAACGGCACGTCCGGGGCAATACCCGCCGCAACAAGATACTCAAAGAGAATCGTCGCCGTCGCACCATATCGCGTCCGAATGTCCACAAGCTTCGCCGAGCGTGTCAGCGGCTTGATCGGATGGTGATCGATTACAATGTCCGGGATACGGCCCGCCGGCAGGCTGTTATTGCCCGTGCCGGGCTGCGTATCGACCAGCGCGATGACGGGATATCGGTCGAATTGAACCTCACCCGGCGCACGCATTTCAAGGCCAAGGTAACGCACCAGCGCCCTGTTCTCGCCCCGCCCGACGGTTCCCCCGCACGTGATCGTACAGGCCGTCTGAGTCAAGGTATTGGCCAGCTTTCTCAGCGCCACCGCCGCGGCAATCGAGTCCGGATCGGGATTGTCCTGCATCACGATCAACAGCGACGTGAGCCCCGCCAGCATTTGGCGGAGCTTTTCGATCCGGTCCCTGGTTTTGTCGGCGTTGGCCATCCGATCTTCCACATTGGCACAAGTATCAATGCCGCCGACTCACTCGACGGCTGCTTTCCCTCCTATGTCGGCTATTTGGGTGATTTTGTTCAGCCCATCCAAAAATGCCTTTCAGCCTACTTTTGCGTGATCTTCAGCAAAATCACGCCATGTGCCGGAACCTCGGCCGTGAACGAGCCGTCAAATGTGCCGAGATCCTTTTGCCGCCATATATCGCGCACGAGCATTTCGCCCGAAATGCCGAGGTCAGTGAAGTTCAGCGTAATCGCCTTCGGATCATCGGACAATGCCTCTTTGTTGAAAAGCCCCACAGCCTTTGACCCGTCGGCCATGTCCTTTGCATAGACAGCATACGTATCTCCGCCGACGATCCGCACCGCCTGAGCGCCCAATTCATCCTGATTGATCGCCAGGACCTCGTCGTTGGTCAGCAGACTAAGCGCAAAATCATCCAGCGCAGTCAGGTCGCACCCCAACAGCAGCGGCGACGACAGCAGACACCACAGGCTGATATGCGTGTACTGTTCATCCGGCGACAGATGCGTAGGGTGCAGGTTTGGACCCCAGCCGATATGCCCGATGACGAGCATGTCGGCGTCGTTGAAGTGCCCGGGACCGGCAAACGGCGCCCACTTGTCCTGCGAAAAGCCGATCTCGGAAATGCTCGCCCACGAATCGACGATATCGCCGGTCGTCCGCCAGCAGTTGGCCAGCCTCGCCCAGTCGGCGGCATGCTCAAACGGCGCGGTGTTGGACAGGCTGTACACGATGTCGCGACCCGAGGCCGCAAGTGCTCGGGCCATCTCGGCTGCGTGCGGCACATCGTTCGGGTTCCAGTCGTACTTGAGATAATCAATGCCCCAGGCGGCCCATTGCTTTGCGTCATTGACGGCGAACGAATGCTTTCCGTGCCGCCACCCTTCGAACCGCGGATCCTTTGCGGCGCTCCACGTGCCCTGCGGATTGTCCGCCGAACCGCCGATGTACTCGGCGTAAGAAGTAACCCAGGGCGTCGAATAGATCCCGACCTTCAAACCCAGCGAATGAATGTAATCACAGAGCCCCTTCATGTCGGCAAATCTATCGTTGCCCTGTATGGCGTTG
>JAWLHD010000165.1:0-8117 GCA_041690555.1 Anaerohalosphaeraceae bacterium | reverse complement strand
CACCGACATGCCCGGCGCAACCGCCTTTTTCAAATGCGGGTGGATTACCTACAGCAACGAGGCAAAAGTCAGAGACTTGAATGTGGACGCAGCCTGGATTGAAGAGCACGGCGCCGTCAGCGAGCCGGTAGCCGCCGCAATGGCCCAAGGCGCAAGAAGCAGAGCCGCCGCCGACTACGCCCTGGCGATCACCGGCATCGCAGGCCCCGCCGGGGGAACTGAACAAAAGCCGGTCGGACTAGTCTACATTGCCTTGGACGCCCCCAAAGGAACAACCTGCCGACGATTCCTGCTCTCCTCCTCGCGTCAGGACATCAGGCTCAGAAGCGCCCTGGCCGCACTCGATATGCTCCGCCGCGATTTGTGAATTGACGAAACCAGTGCAATATGCTATAATAATGAAGTCTGGGGTTGCCCATTTTGAAACTTAGCTTGGATCAATGGCACAAAAGCGTAAACATTTAGGCGAAATCCTGTATAAGAACAAGCTTGTCGACAAGCCAACTCTTATTAAGGCCATCAAAAAAGCCAGAGCCGACAACAAGCGCCTCGGCGAAACCCTCGTCAGCATGGGCATCGTTTCCGAGGACGTGATCAGCAAGGCCCTCGCAAAGCAGTTCGGCCTCGAATACGTCGATCTCGACGAAACCCCCATCCCCCAAAGCGCACAGAAACTCATACCAGAGGAGTTGATAAAAAAGCATTTCGTACTCCCGCTGGGAGTGGACAACGGAAGGCTGAAAATCATCATCAGCGATCCGATGGACCTTGACCTGCTCGATCTGCTTCGCTTCCGCCTCAACAAGGAGCTCGACTGCTGCCTGGCCAGCCCCACAAAAATCCGGACCCACATCCTCCACACGATGGATCAGGTCCGCAGCAGCATCGACGCCACCGCCGCCGAGCTTCAGGCGGCCGGCCACGCCATCGAGGCCGAAATCCGCCGCGCACAGGCCAACGAGCAGGAGGACGATGGACCCATCATCCGACTGGTCAACCTGATCATCGACGAAGCCGTCAGACTCCGATCCAGCGACATCCACGTTGAGCCGATGGCCGATCGCGTCCGCGTGCGCTACCGCATCGACGGCGTCTGCGTCGAACGCGACAACATACCAAAAAGCATGCAGGCCCCCCTCATCGCCCGCGTCAAGATTCTCTCCGGCATGGACATCTCCGAGCGGCGACTGCCTCAGGACGGCCGTATCAAGCGCCTCATCGACGGCCAGGACATCGACTTCCGTGTCTCCTGCCTACCCGGATACCACGGCGAGAGCACCGTATTGCGTATTCTGCGTCCCGATTCCGTCAACATTGGCATTCAGGCACTGGGCTTCGAACAGGACGACTACCAGGCCTTCCTGAACATCATTAAACGCCCCAACGGAATCTTCCTCGTTACAGGCCCGACGGGAAGCGGCAAAACCACAACACTGTACGCCGCCCTCAAGGAGCTCAATCGCTCCGACCGAAAGATCATCACCGCCGAAGACCCCGTCGAATACAACGTCGCCGGAATAAACCAGTGCCAGGTCCGCACGGAAATCGACCTCACCTTTGAAAAAATTCTAAGGTCTATGCTGCGGCAGGCTCCAAACATCATACTCATCGGTGAAATTCGTGACGGACTGGTCGCCGACATCGCCATACAGGCCGCACTCACGGGCCACCTCGTCTTCAGCACCCTCCACACAAACGATGCCCCGAGCGCGGTAACCCGTCTGATCGACATGGGAGTCAAGCCCTTCCTCGTCGCCAGTTCCATCCAGGCCATCATGGCTCAGCGACTCGTGCGAGTCATCTGCGAGAACTGCAAAGTCGTCAACGAAAACCCCGACCCGCACTACTTGCGCCTCCTGAGAATCACCCCCGATGAACTCCGTAATCGACCTGTATACAAGGGAGCCGGATGTCCAAGATGCCAGAATACAGGCTACAGAGGCCGGCTGGCTATTTTTGAAATGCTCCAGATGAATAACCAGATACGCGAACTGGCTTTCGCCAGGGCCCCGGCCTCCGAACTCCGCAAAGCCGCAAGAAACAGCGGCATGAAAACGCTTCTGGAGGATGGAAAACGAAAGGTATTCAAGGGTGTTACAACCTGCGATGAGGTAGCCAGGGTCTCGCAGGCCGAAGGCCTCGTAGTTGATGATTAGTTGCCCGCAACCTGCCATGTACGCATCTTGGGGGTGCTGCGGATCAAGAAAGAGATGTTTGAGGGTATAATATGGCTTCACTTCACATTGATAGATTACTGGAAGCTTGCATCAAAATGGGCGGTTCGGACATCCATCTGGTCGTCGGCAGACCGCCGGTCCTGCGCATGCACGGCAGGCTCCGCTCGCTCGACACAAAAGTCCTCGAGCCCGACGACACAGTCTCGCTCATGAAGAGTATCACGCCTGAGAAAAACCAGCAGGAGATACAGGAAGAAGGCGGAACCGACTTCGGCTTTGCGTTCGGCGACGCCGGACGTTTCAGAACGGCCGTCTTCCGCCAGAAGTCCCACTTGTCCCTGGTGCTCAGGCTTATTCCCTCCGAGCTGCTCAGCTTCGAAAAGATCGGCCTGCCAAAAATTTGTGCCGCACTCTGCCGCCGTCCAAGAGGCATGTTCCTCGTTACAGGCCCAACGGGTAGCGGAAAAACCACCACCCTCGCAAGCATGATCAACTATATCAACGAGAACCTCGATCAACATATCATAACCGTCGAAGAGCCTATCGAGTACTATCACAACCACAAGAAGTCTATCATCAACCAGCGAGAGGTCGGCATTGATGTCCCCAGGTTCTCAGAAGCGCTCCGAAGGTCGCTCCGGCAGGACCCCGACGTTATTCTCGTCGGTGAGTTGCGGGATCTGGAAACTATGGAAGCCGCCATCACCGCTGCCGAAACAGGCCACCTCGTCTTCGGAACCCTGCACACCACCGGCTGCCAGGGCACAATCAACCGTATTATTGACGCCTTTCCAGTCAGTCAGCAGGAACAGATACGAGTCCAGTTGAGCACAAACCTCATCGCCGTGCTCAGTCAGACCCTCTGTCCCCTGAAGGCTGGTAAAGGCCGTGTCGCCGCCTACGAGTTCATGGTCGTAACACCCGCCATCGCAAACCTTATTCGCGAAAACAAGACCTACCGAATTGAATCCAGCATCCAGACCGGTAAGAAATTTGGAATGCAGTTGCTCGATGACCATCTGTGGGACCTGTACGACGATGATAAAATCAGCCTTGAAGAGATGCTCGACAAGGCGCGCCAGCCAAGCGCCCTCCTCGAAAAGGCCGAGAAAAAAGCCGGCCATGCCGTGGGCAACGTCAAACTCGACGACGGTTTTGGACCTATCCTGAAGACCTGATAAAACCGAATATGAGGTTCGAATGTTTTATGTAGACCTTTTGCGTGTTCTGTATGCAAGGTGTCTAAGCGTTTTTTTGCTTGTTTAATACGGATTTGCGCGAAGGGCCTCGCCGGCCCGCAATATACGCGGCAACTGCGTCCTGTCTGCCCATAATCCCCGACAGACTCGCAAAACACGCTTCTTAAGCAGGCTGCTGCGTGGAGATCGTTCGATAGATGTGTCTTGTATGCAAACTGTCCAAGAAAATCTTTTCTTGTATAAGGACGCTTATCCTGCTATAATAATTGCAGAAAGGATCCGGATGGCTGCTTTAATCATTAGAGCTTCGGGGGTGTGCTGATGGCAAAGATCCCGCCGGCAAGTCAGTTGAAGGGGCGCCAATTAGGGCGTATCCTGATTAAGATGGGGTTGCTGACCAGAGACAAGGTCAACGACTGCCTCCAGATCCAGCAGCAGCGGGGCGGCTCCGTCAAGCTCGGCCAGATATGCCTCGAAAAAGGCCTCATTAGAAAGAAGGACCTCCAGGCCGCACTCGCCGGCCAGAGGGGCATGGAATGCGTCGATCTGGATACACTGGAGATCCCAAAGGCCGTCATCGATATATTGCCCGCCCAGATGGCTAAGACATATAAGGTGGTGCCCATCGCATTCGACGATCGCAAGAGTCTGCTCACCATCGCTATGGACAATCCTGACAATTTCCGGGCCACCGACGACCTCAGCACGCTGGTTGGCTACACCATCGAGGCCAAAATAGCCGATTCAGATTCGCTCGATATGGCTATCAACAAGTACTATTCCGAAGAGGACTCCAGCCTTAATGAGCTTATCGGCGAAATCGAAGGCGACACGGCGCTCACCGAGTTCCAGGGCCGCGATCAGAGCATCGACCTGGACGAACTCAAGGAACTCGCCGAGTCCAACCCCGTGAAGAAGCTTCTCAATCTCGTGCTCCTCCAGGCCATACGCGACAAGGCCTCCGACATCCATTTCGAGCCGTTCGAGGAGGAGTTTAAGATGCGGTACCGCATCGACGGCGTACTGTACGAGATGGTGCCGCCGCCCAAGCACATCGCGGTGGCGCTGAGCTCGCGTATCAAAGTCATGGCCAACCTCGACATCGCCGAGCGACGGCTCCCCCAGGACGGCCGAATACCACTCGTCGTCGGCGGCAATCCCGTCGACCTGCGCGTCAGCGTACTGCCCACCATGTTCGGCGAAAGCGTCGTGCTTCGTGTACTCGACCGCAGCATGGTCGATCTGAGCCTTGACATGCTCGGACTCCGCGAACGCGAGCTCAAGATGATGGACCAGTTGATACGAAAGCCCAACGGAATCATCATCGTAACCGGTCCCACCGGCAGCGGAAAGACTACAACCCTCTATTCCGCCCTCAAAGAACTCAACGACGTACAGACAAAGATCATCACAACCGAAAACCCCGTCGAATACGACATCGACGGCCTCGTGCAGGTCCAGATGAGACCCGAAATTGGCCTCACCTTCGCAAGGTGCCTCCGATCAATTCTGCGGCAGGACCCCGACATCGTCATGGTCGGCGAAATAAGAGACCTCGAAACAGCCCAGATCGCAATTCAGGCCTCCCTCACGGGGCACCTTGTCTTCACTACCGTCCACACCAATGACGCCCCAAGCACCCTCGCCCGTCTCGTGGACCTGGGACTGGAGACATTCCTTATAACGGCCACTCTCGAGGGCGTCGTCGCTCAGCGACTCGTCCGGCGAATATGCCTCAACTGCAAGACCTCATTCGAGCCCACCGAGGAAATGCTCATGGAAGTCGGCCTCTCGCCCGAAGACGTCGGCGACAAGGAGTTCTTCTATGGAAGAGGCTGTGACCTCTGCAACAATACCGGCTACAGAGGACGAGTCGGAATATACGAAATCATGCTGCTGACTGACGATATGCGGGACCTCATCATGAATAAGGCCTCCACGAATATCCTTCGCGAAGCGGCAAAGAGGAACGGAATGACGACACTGCGGGATAACGGCCTGTCGCTTATCTTCGACGGAGTTACAACCATCGAGGAAGTCGTCCGCGAAACGCTGGCCGCTGAAGATTAAGACTGCGCCGTCCCGGCAGGTGATGGAAAAAAGCGGATTAATAACACGAAGCGTTTGAGGTGGTTTTACGCGAATAAGGGTGAATGAACGAACCGCCCGGAGGTGATTGACTATGCCAGTATTTCAATACCGAGCCCTGGACGCAAACGGCAAGGAGGTAAAGGCCGAGATCGAGGCCCTCAGCAACAAGGAGGCTATCAGCAAGATCCGCAACAAGGGACTTTTTCCCACAAAGGTCCGCGCAAAAACCGCCGCAAAAAAAATACAGGATGACGCAAAAGCCGCCGCCCCAAAAAGGCGCCGCAGGACCGGCAAGGTCAAGCTCAAATACGTCTGCCAGTTCGCCCGGCAGCTTTCCACCCTCCAGGACGCCGGCCTGGCAATTCTGCGTTCGCTCAGAATCCTCGAACAGCAGCAGAAGAAGGGCAATCTCAAGACCGTCATCAGCATGGTCGGCGACGACATCGAAGGAGGCGCGACACTCTCCGAAGCAATGAGCAAGCACCCAAAGTGTTTCGACCGCCTCTTCGTGAACATGATCGCCGCCGGCGAAGTCGGCGGCGTGCTCGACATCATTCTCGCAAGAGTCGCCGACTTCATGGAAAAGTCCGAACGGCTGAAACGAAAAGTCAAAGGCGCGATGGTCTACCCCATCGTCGTCATGAGCGCCGCCATCATGATCGTGCTCGGCCTGATGATCTTCATCATCCCGACTTTCGCATCGGTCCTCGGCGACATGACCGATGGCGACGAGGGGCTCCCCTGGCTGACCCAGCAGCTTCTTAACATCAGCGACTGGCTGCTCGGACGAAAGGGCCTGAACGCCTGCATGATCGTCGCCGCGCCATTCGTCATCGTCGCTGTCTTCCGGCTCATAAGGCAGTTCCGGGCGGGACGTTACGCACTGGACTGGACAAAGCTCCGCACACCCGTCGTCAAACAGCTTGTTTACAAGACCGCTGTCGCAAGGTGGACTCGTACGCTCTCAACACTGATCAGTGCCGGCGTGCCCATTCTCGAAGCCCTCAACATCACAAGGGAAACCTCCGGAAACGAGATATACGCCACCATGTTGGGAAAAGTCCACAACGCCATACGGCAGGGCGATACATTCGCAAATCCCCTGAAGCAGTCCAATACCGTCGACGCTATCGTCGTCAACATGGTCGACGTCGGTGAGGAAACAGGCGACATGGACAAAATGCTCGAAAAAATTGCCAATAACTACGACGAAGAGGCCGACGTCCTGGTCTCCTCCATGATGAGCCTCCTGGAGCCCATCATGATTCTGTTCCTCGGCGTGATTGTCGGAACCATCGTCATTGCGATGTTCCTGCCCATGATAAAAATGATTACCGTGATGATGTAAAAGTACCAGGCAATGCCGGCCTGCCGGCCGGTGGCTTCGGTTCGAGGGTGAAAGGTTGTAAGTCAAGAAACGAGTTTGAAAGGAACGGTTCGATGGAAAAGAAAACGGTGTCAAAAAAACCGGCTTTTACGATCGTGGAGCTGCTAACGGTCATGAGCGTCATTGCACTGCTCATCGGTCTGTTGGTACCCGCGCTGAGCCTCGTACAGGACCATGCAAGGGAACTAAAGCAGAGAGCACAGTTCCACAGCATACAGGTCGGTATCGACATGTTCGTCGCTGAGGCAGGGTACGGAACATATCCGCCTTCCAGTGAAAACGCCATCTCCAACGACCCATGGGCCGATCCGGCGCCATACGGCGGCGCTCAAAAGCTCGCGGAGGCCCTCGTCGGCTATGACCTGCTCGGTTACCATCCCGAGTCGAGCTTCCGTTCCGACGGCCTGACCACCGACAGCTCGGTCACGCCGCCCCAGATAGTCCCCGCCTATCCAGCCAGCCCCACAAGAAGGGACCTGGAGCAGCGTGTCGGACCGTTCATCGACCTCGAGAATGCAAATGCCTTCAAGATCGGCGACGTTTACAGAAACTACGGCGCGCTCAATCCCGACAACTACGTCCTCTGCGATGTCTTCGCAAAGAGACGCCATTCCGGAAAGAAGACCGGCATGCCCATCCTGTACTATCGTGCACGAACCGAATGGTACGACCAGTCGTGGGACAGCCCGTCCGTGCCCGCGCCAGCCAATATGCCCGGCGGTATCGAAGACGATATCTACTACTATCCCGACAACTTCCAGATCCTGGACCTCGGTATGCCGGAAGACCCGAGCGTGCGACACGATCTCGCCGACGGCGTAACCGACCTGCGCGATTTCGAGGAAATGATACTCAATCCCCAGATACCAAGGAATACCCTGCGGCGACCTTATCGCGCCGGCTCTTATATCCTGATCTCCGCCGGAAAGGACGGCAGGTTCGGAACCGCCGACGATATCACGAACTTCAACAAGAAGGAGTAGCCGCTCGGCCTTGGGCGATTGACGCCGAGGACCGCAACGAAGCCGCACAACGAACACGCCGGGGCTTCATGCGGATGCATCGTCTCCGAACTTTGTGCTTAAGGGTTATCAGGTTGTGTGAATGAAGATTTGCTCACGGCAACGCGCTTTCTCGCTGACCGAAATGCTCATAGTGGTCGCCATCTTGTTGGTGCTCATGGGCGCCCTCCTGGGCTTTGGTCGACACCTGCAGAGACAGGCAAAAGAAACACTCTGCAAGAGCACCCTGCAGTTGCTCGTC
>JAWLHD010000164.1:0-8127 GCA_041690555.1 Anaerohalosphaeraceae bacterium | reverse complement strand
TATCTTCACGCCGGGAACGGCATAGTCACGCACGTAAACCGTAAGCAGCCCCGCAAAGGCATCGTCCCACGCCGGCTCCGCAAAATTTGCATCCGCAACCTGGGTCATGTGCAGCACCCAAACCGCCTTCTCCGGCTCCGGCGTCGAATCCTGCTCGGCAACCACATTCACAACCTGCGGAACATCCCAGTCGTCCGGCGTGAAAGTAAGTTCCAGCGATTCCTGACCGTTGAGCATAATCTGGTTCGGTTCGCTGACCTGAACCGTGATTGTGATCGTTGTCGGCGGCTGCTCTTTCAATACAATCGCATACTCATCCGTCTCGCCGCCCTCTTCGACACTCGTCACGCCGTCGGTCTCAACAATGTCCGCCACCGGCGCCTCCGGCTCAACAAGCTCCCACAGCACCCCGTGTGTCCGCTGTGCGACGTAACCCGTTCCATTGGCCTTCTGGTTAACCGTATACGTTCTGCCTGTTACAAGCCTGACCCGCTCGGCGATGCGATACCACGCATCGTTGGCGCCGGGCGATCCCGTACCGCCGGTGTTCATATTCACGGGATCCAGAACCACGTCTTCGCCTTCGCTGGTAACAGTCAGCTTGCACCCCGCCACATTCACATTGGTTGTTGCCGGCCAGGTGATATAGACGTTGTACAGCCCCGGAACACCGTTGACAAGCCCGCTCGACTGATGCGCATTGCCCAAATTCGTCCCCGGCGCGGGAAGGTAATTGTCGGCATCCACCAGTGGCGTATACCAGTAAAGATAGTCATAGCCCTGGCTGTAGCTGAAGATACTGTTGGTTGCCTTAAGGCCTACCGCAAGGCTCCTCACGCTTCCGCTTCCCGTACCCCGGAATCCCTCGAAGTTTTCGCTCGCCAGACCGGAAGTATGGGCTTCCACAATGAACGCCGCCTGAGCGCCTGCCGCAATCAACCCGATCACCGCCAGCGCCGCCGCAATTCGACAAACTGATTCTTTCATCACAATCCTCCGAACAAGTTTCAATTCTCACCGGATCCGCACAGGGACACCCGCCTCGCTTCCATTGCCGGCGTCCCCGTACAGTGCCGCTTCCAAACTCTACCGCAAATCCACGCAGTTCTCCGCGTACGGCTGCGTGCAACTGAGCCACCACGAGGCGAACTCCGCCAGATCGGCGATATCCACCACGCAGTCCTCGTTGAAGTCCATGGGTGCTATGCCCCACGCCTTGCACTCATTGTCCTGGATGTGCACAATCACGTCGCGCACCTCGATCCCGTCGTATCCCGAGTCGGCACTCGACACCGTGTGCGATATCGTCCCGGTATGCTCATACTCGAGAATGTCGTCATCGATCGCCCACACTGTAACAGTCTGAGGAATGCTCCAGTTATTCGAGTCGAAAGTCAGCGCAATGCTCGCCGCCGGTCCGCCGCCGCTGTCCACCGCCGTCTGCTCGTCAGCCGTCGCCGTCACCACCACCGCGGCGGTCGGTCTGTACAAGAGCGCGACGCTGTAAGTGTCGGTTGTGCCGTCCTCGCCCACAGTCGTCGCAAGACCTGTTTCAACTATCCGTACATCGGGCGCCTCGTTGTCGGTGATATTGACCTTCACGTAGCCGGCGAAACCGTTCACAAATGCCGGATCAATCGGTCCGCCCGGCGTAAGACTGTTCGGTTCCGTGGTGTGGCGGATGATCACCATGTGATCGAACTCCTCGATCAGATCGTCGAACGCCTCCACCTCGACCGTCTGGGGAATATCCCAGTTGTCCGGCGTGAATGTAAGCGTAAGAGGCCCCTGAATCCTGTCTTCGCCTGTTACGAAGCGGATATTGTTCGGATCGTTTGCTGTCGCCGTGACATAAACCAGATCGCAAGTCGGCTGCTGCGTAAGAACAACGGTATACGTGTCGGTTTCGCCGCCTTCGGTAACGTCGGTCGACCCGTCGCTTTCTTCGATCAAGACCGGAGCCAGATCGGGTTCGACCGCTTCCCACATCACACCATGACCCCGCTGCCCGCAAAACGGCGTAGCTCGCGCGATTTGCGTAACGCTGTACTTGATGCCCTCGGTTAGTTCCACCCTGTCGGCAATCTTTAGCCAGTTGTTGCCGCCGGCCGGAATAACGTTATCAATGGTCTTTTGCAATACCGCCGAATTGACAACGTCCTCGCCGTCGTTGCTCACGATAATATCGCAGCCATCAACGGGCACATTCGTCGAAGGCGGCCAGGTAATGTACACATTGTAGAATCCCGTCGCACCCCCGACGACGCCGGAAGCCTTGTTGCCATTGCCCAAATCCTGGTCCAGCGGCGGGAACAGATTGTCCTCGTCCACGCCTGGAGTGTAGTAGTACTTGAACGTTGAAATACCTGTGCCCGTCAGAACGCTTTCCAGCGACCTGCAGCCCCACGCCGTACTCCATCCGGAGGTGCTCACGCTCGCAGTGCCGCCCACACACTCGAAGTTCGGGTTCATGATGTGAGTGTTGTTTGGCTGGCGAAACCGCGCTTCCACGATAAACGCCGCCTGTGCCGCCGTCGACATCACCGCCGCTGCGATAACAACTGCATAAATACGTGCTCTCATTTCTCAATCCTCCATCAAAAAGCTGTTCTCCTCAACAACCTCCGGGCTCGACTGCCCCGGACTGCCTCGAAGCAGATTCCCGCCCTCCAAGCGCCCGCCGCCGAAAAGCAAACAGGGATTCATCGCGATGTGACTACTCAACGTGCAATCAGAGTTCTCCGCTTGCCTCCTCGAAACAGGTTTAAGGCCCTTCTCCAATCTGCAGGGCCCAATTGTGTCCACCTACAAGGGTCCAGAATAACGAAACTGAACCGATTTGTCAAGCCTAATCCGGCACAGAATGAGAGATCGCGCAACGAAATCACAAGGAAATGAACATAATAAGCCGAAACAGCCCTACTATAAGTTCATCTTATCAAACGCGAAAGCTGGCGAAAATGGGGATGCTCAGCCGTCCGCAGCAGTTCGAACAACACCATTTCGGTACACGTCAGCTTAGCCCCCGCCTGCATGAGCCGCCGCACCGCAACCTCCCGGTTCGCCGCAGTCCGCGACGATACCGCGTCAACAGCCACATGCACCCCCACCCCCCGCTCCAGCAGGTCCATCGCCGTCTGGTACACACAAACATGCGTCTCAATCCCGCAAAGGATCACATCCGTCGCACCCTTACCCTCGAATCGCTCCAGAAAACGCTCGTCGCCTGCGCAACTGAAGCTCATCTTGTCCACTGGCTCTATTCCATCCAGCAAGTCTGTAATCCGCTGCACCGTAGGCCCTAACCTGCGGGGATTCTGCTGGCACCACAGAATCGGCATCTCCAGACCACGCGCCATCCGGATGAGTACTTCAATATTGGCAAACAAGGTCTCCTTGCTATCCATAAGCTCAGCAAGCTTGCCCTGCACATCCACTACCACCAGACAACATTTCTTCACATTCAGCATAATCACCGATTATAAGAGATTCAGACTACCCCGCCACGCATTTCTCATGCGGTTTGAGAGATATATTTTCCGCGACACTCTTTGCTGCTGCCGCTGCCGCTATGCACAGAACTTCCTCAAAGAAAGCAAGACATGTCTATGGGACCGTCTTGAACATCTCCCTTAGGCGTGCGCCTGCCCCCGATTTGCCGCAACAACGCTTAAGTCAGGCCAACCATAGGACGATTTAAAATGCGCAGATGCTGCAAAGTATTCTGCCGGCTTATGCGTTGGACACAACTTAATGGGGGAATGGTAAGATGAGCAAAGCAAACCACATTCGTATCATACTCGCCGCGGTCCTGCTGTCTGCAGCCGCGGCTTCTGCCGCCGAAGGTGACCAGGACCGAAAATCCACAATCTGGGACCCGATACTTTCATTGTTCACATCCGACGAGGACGAAGAGGATGCGCCCCCGCCGCCACAGGACCAATACCACAGCCCCGCACCCTCAAACGACACCGATGACCCCAACGCCCTGATAGACACGCTGATACTGCCCGACATCATCGACGCCAACGACACCGATCAGCAATCCCCAACCGATCAGCAGCCCGACCAGCCGCCCGATCCGCAGGCCGTGCCCCAGCCCCGATATCCCGCGGATCCTTGGGCGCGCCCCGCTCCTCCTCCTCCAACTTCGCCGGCGGCCCCGAGGACGCCTGCGGCCTCCGACTGGACAACAGACCTGCTCGGCACCGCGGCCTTCGGCAGCAGCCATGGCGAACTCTACACGGCCCATTTGTCCTTCGAAAAACTCATCTGGGACAAATGGACACTGGCCCTGCAGCCGTTCGGAGGCGTGGGTGTAGGAAGAGAAGATACCGCAGGGGTATTCGGATTCGACCACTTGCTCAAGTATCCCCTCTGGCTGTTCCAAAACGGAAGGGTCAACTTCGAAGGCGGTGGCGGAATACAATTGTCAGGACCGAAAAGCTGGCCTGATGAAAACGACCACCTGACCTTTCGCGTCTTGCTGGGCACCGGAATAGAATTCGATACGGCTCAGTTCCAGCGCCTCCTCTTCGGCGTTCGCTGGCTTCACGTGGGATTTGACGGATCGGATCCGCGAGTGGATAATGTCATGCTCTACGGCGGTTATCGAATTCGCTTCTAAGGTATGCTCAGCGGCTCAGTATGTTTACATACAGCGTTACGTAGCCCTGCGAATCCCCCTCCGCCCCGCCGGAGGACCTTCGCTGGCCCGATGTCAGTTCCGGCATCACCGGCAGCCGTTCGCCAAAATCACGAACACCCTGCATAATCCGGTTCATCTCGCTCATCTGCCGTGCAAGCTGAACCGGATCCCGGAATACGTCGCCCTCATAAAGCGCCACAGCCTGATCAGGACGCACGTTCTCGATGCGAGCATTCACCGCCATCGTCCGACCGTGCACCGTCATCGCCGTCGATTCACACTTGTCCCACACCGAAGCCAGTTCACCCAGCAGAGCCACTATCCGCTGCCGGTCCGATCGTATGCGGTACGTCCGTTCGCCGCCGCCCAGACCCGTTGTCGTAGCATCGTTCGTCAGGTCATGCTTGTAGATCGCCTTGTGAATAAAGCTGTCCATCGCCGTCGCTTGCGACGTCGTAAGATAAAGCGATGCGCTCAGCGGAAACGAAACGGGCTTGACGACCGCCGGAGCCTCAACCGCCGGCAAATCCAATTCCGCCAATCGCCCCGGCACGCTGCTGAATGGCCCCACAATCGTCCAAACCACAAGGCTCAGAGCCACCACCGGAATAAACACCAGAGCCGCCGCCGTCAGAACCCGCCGAACGTACAACTGCCGGCGTCCCTCGTACTCCTGGACCGCCGTCGATATGTCCGCCGGAACTATGGTCTGCGGAACTGCGACGCTGTGTGCAGCCGCAAGAACACGTCCCGCCAGACCCGCCGGCGCAGTCGCCGTCGGCATCACATTTAAGAGCTGCTTCTGCTTCTCCAGCCAGCTCAGAAGCGCCGCCGCCTCCGCGTCGTTTTCGATCAGACGCCTTACTTCCATCCGACGACGATCTGTAAGCGCGTCGTCTAGGTAAGCACTCAAAAGTTCTTCGATTTTCTGTCTTTCGTTCTCACGCATCACAGCACCGACCTAAGAATGTCCCGTAAGCTGGCCCGCGCCCGACTCAACCGGCTCTTAACCGTGCCCAGCTCCAACTCCAACGTCTCGGCGATCTCCGCGTATGCCATGCCCTCCATATCTCGAAGCACAAGCACCGCACGATGGTCGTCGTCCAGTTGTGAAAGACTCTCCAACACGATACGTCCAACCTCGCGGTTCTGAGCCAGCAGCGCCGGATCACGCCCGTCCTCATCCGCCAGATAGCCTTTCAACTGCGTCCTCGCTTCCTCCCATCCCGAGCCGCCGCCCGAAACAGTGTCCAGCGAACGCATACCGAACTTCGACCGCCGCTTGCAGTGGTTCAGAGTAAGGTTCACGGCAATGCGGAACAGCCACGTATACAAAGAGCTCCCGCCGCGAAAACTCGCGACGTTCTCAATGAATCTGACAAACGTATCCTGCGTAAGTTCCGCTGCATCATCTCGATTCTGGCACATTTTCAGGATCACGTTGAAAATACGATCCTGGTACTTTATTATCAGACGTTCCGCCGCCGCACTGTCGCCGGCGCGGCACCGCGCAACCAGAACCGTATCGTCAATGTTGATTTGTGCAAGCTGTTCCTGCAACGACCCGCCCTGAAAAGACAATATCACGGTAAAACATCACCCGGCCCCGCAAGATTGTGCTTACATCTAACCAGAAACCCCAAAAAACGTCAAGTCTTTTCCGCCGACACAAAACGCGAGCAGGACGCACCGCCTCTCAAACAGGATTAGCAATTGGGACCTGTAAACAAATCAGCACGGTTTGCAGCAAACCCAGGGAGTCCGCGCACAATTCACCCGCCAAACCACGCATTATGCAAGTCGCGACCCCCTCAAAACTGATATCTCACGCTCAGGCTCGTCCAGTACTCATCTGAAGTATTGACCGAATCATCCCACGAAGACTGATAGTTGAAACCCGGCGCAAAGATGAAGCCGCCGCCCAGATCGAACTCCGTCGAAATGCTGAAAACCGCATGGGACCAGTCATGGTCAGCCGCCTTGCCCGCAGGCCCAAATCCGCCGTTATAAAACGCATGAGCACCAAGACGCACTACCTGCTCCGGTTGATTCCCGAAAATGCTCCCGAACGAGATATCTTTGCTCACCCCGAACAAGTGCCCCCAGCCCGCGTCTCCGCGCGCCGTGCTGCCCGATACCGAAGGCCAGTACGCAAACACCGAATATTCAGGAACGATCCCGCACGGCAAAAGATTCGGCCACGCGAAATACCCGAAAATCTCCTGCGCCTCCGCCGTCTGCCGTATCAGCGGATTGCCCCTCCGCGGCGCATCCGGATAACTGTAATACCGGTATCCCACCCGGAAAGCCATCGCATGAAGCTCGCCGCTGAACAACTCCCCGCCATAATAACCCGTAAACGTCAGCCACTCGCTGTCTTCGAATCCCGACCCGTTCGCCCGCGACATCCAGACGTTCACCCCGAATCCCGTCCCGAACAGGTCCAGGTCGATGCTCGGCTGAAATGCGCTGTGGTTGTTCTCGTAGATGTCATAACCTCGCCAGATAAACCGGCTCACATACGTCAAATCGATTGCTGCCCCGAGCCCCCCGACCCCGTTGCCGGCCTCAGGACGCGACCTCGAAGGCGTCTCCTCCCACCGCTGCTCCCTCATCGCGGGTCGATCCCCCGCCCATGCTATCTGAGGCGACACCACATAAGTCCGAGACGGAGCCTCATACTCCTCTCTCGGCCAATCATCGATGCCCGCGTCCGCCGCCATCACGCTCATCGTCGCAACCAGTTCCCCTCCCGTCGGAGCCTTAGTCTCCGCCTCCGCCACCGGAAGTTCTATAACGTCCCCCGCCGGCTCTGTATCCATCCAAAACGACTCAGGCTCAGCCTCGCTCTGCAAATCATCCGGCACTGTCACAGACACGGCCGCAGCCTCCGGCTCCAAACCCGCCTCCATCGAAACAGCCGCGTCAATCTCATCGTCGAAATAAATCCATCCACGCCCGACTTCCGTGTCCGCCTCGCCGCCCAACCGCTGCCCCGACCCGATCGCCTGATCGTGCCCCGCCATCGCCCCAAGATCCATCTCCACCGCCGCTGCCGGCTGCAAGTCGGTGATAACAACCGGCTCATGCACCTCCTCAGGCTCCGACACCGCCACTGACTCCTCACCCCACAAATCCTCCGGAAAGCGCAGACCTTCATCCGTCAAAGCCCGAGCCCCTATAGGATCGTCGCTCTCCCCAGGCCGTTCGAATTGCCACCGTGCCGCCAGAGAATCTATCTCCCCCGAACCTTCCGACCCGCTGCCCCACATCCCCGCAAAACGGGTCACGCCGAAGAATCCCCCGCTTACTAAAACGATGACGGTCATCCATGACAGCTTTCGCATGATACCTCCCTATATCAAAAAGGAATCCTGCCTCATCACCACAGCGATTTACGCAGTTCTCCTCCGGTATTCTCCCATCCTTTTCAAATTCAGCAAGGAAAAAATGCCCTCCCCCGCAAAATAATCAACACG
>JAWLHD010000163.1:0-8151 GCA_041690555.1 Anaerohalosphaeraceae bacterium | reverse complement strand
TGCAGGAGGCATTTGGGTTATATCGTGCCACGGTGGCAGATCTCCCTCCTGAAGAACAATACAGAGCATGGATTGACGTTCATGAGTGCTTAAAGCGATTTGAAATAGATGGGTACTTCGAGATGGATCTTGAGTTCATGATAGGAACGGGCGCCAAACCAATCTAACGATCCTGGAATCGTGGCATGATTTTGGCAAATGCGAACGCCCTGCATGTCAGAGTGTGACTGTAGATAATTGGGAATCCCAAAGGCTCTGTGACGTTGAACCGCAGAGTTGATCTCTAACCTTTCAAGCTTCTTCTTGAAGCCTTGCGAAGCAATCCTCACAAAATCCATGAGAGATCACGGTAACATCACTGCCGTCCCGGCGATAGTATTCGGTTGGCTCTATCCATTCGCGTGCGGCCGTCGGCCCGCTGATCGGCCAAGCCACACGCGCACAGATCGCGCAGAGTGTCAGAATGTCTTCCGTCTCCTGGTCCGCAACCGGCACTCCAAATAGTGGGATAGCCGGACGTTCCTGAACCGAGAGCATCACCGACTGATAGAGAAGGTGGTTCACTTCACCGGCGGTTGTGATCGGACTGACTGACATGCGCATGTCACGGCGCAGTTTTGGCGCATCGCAGCGATAGTCGAGGCGTATGGCCTGACGCGTCCCGCTGAGCACATTTTTGAACAGGTCCGCGAAGGTTGAGCGCACCCTCTCCCCGGCGAAGAATTCCGTCACCGAACGGGCGATCACACTTTGTTTGGCGCGATTGTAAGCCTCTAGGTCCTGGGGCGGGTTGTCCTCAAGGAAGCGTTGCCAGTTCGGTCCACCAACTTGAGAAATCCGCAACTCGCGATCAAGGATCATAGCGATCCCGTCTATAGCATCGAGCAGACTCTGTTGCGGGATTGACATCTCACTCTTTCACTGCAAGATGCGATTACCCGAAAATGGGGGCGTGCATCTATTTTTCCAAAAATTATAAGCTAACAATTACCTATAAGGGTGACTTTGGTTAGGCTATCAGCAGGAACCTGCAAAATCAACTCTCGTGAATTTCAGGGGGGCAGGGTCACATCCAGCGTTGTGATGTTGTCCGTAGGCAAGGCGCGAGGTGTTGGCAGGATTCCCGATCCGGCAGGTCGCTTGAATAGCGCGCTTCATTGCGGTTACATTTATCACGAACAGGGTCTGATGCCTCAGAGTTTTTTCAAAGACATAGAACGACGGCCTACTGAAATGCCCGCTCTTTTCAGGCCAAACTCTATGATGCTAACTGAAACGGAGCCAGAACAAACAGGATGACCCTCATCAGCAATCATCCCATGAAGGCGATTTTGGCCAGGGACCGGCCGCAAGTGGGGGTGGGCCGTGCCGGCGGGCCGGGGATCAAGCCTGATGGCGGACTGCTCTACCTTGTAACCGGCGGTTGCGGGTTCATCGGTTCGCATCTGGTGGATACGCTGCTGGAAGCGGGGCATCGGGTTCGGATCCTGGACGATCTCTCCACCGGCAAGCGTTCCAATATTCCAGAAGACAAAGTTGAGCTTGTGATCGGCGATGTTGCCGACGTCGCGGTCGTACGCAATGCCATGGCCGATGTCGATGGCTGTTACCACTTGGCCGCCATCGCTTCCGTTCAGCGAGGTAATGAGGATTGGCTCGGTACCCATAATGTCAACCTGACCGGCAGCGTTAATGTGTTCGATGCCGCCCGCACGGCGCGGAACGGTGAGGCGGTGCCGGTGGTCTATGCTAGTTCTGCCGCCGTCTATGGCAACAGCCAAGACTTGCCCCTTCGTGAGAAGGCGGCTCCCCGCCCGATCTCCGCCTACGGTTCAGATAAGCTGAGTTCGGAACAAAACGCCTCCATCGCCAGCCTTGTGCACGGCGTGCCGACAATCAGCTTCCGCTTTTTCAATGTTTATGGCCCGCGCCAGGATCCGGCCTCGCCCTATTCCGGCGTAATTTCAATCTTCTCAAGCCGTATCGCTGCCGGCAACCCGATCACGATTTTCGGCGATGGCAAGCAATCCCGGGACTTTATCTATGTCGGTGACATCGTCCGGCACCTGATCGCGGGGATGGAACATGCCTCGACTGAAGCGCCGGTTTTAAACGCCTGCACTGGCAAAGCAACCGACCTGCTGGAACTGTCGGACACGATTGCGCAATTGGTGCAGATCAAGGCACAAGTCCGGTTCGAGGCAGCACGCAAGGGCGATATCCGGCACTCGCTCGGCAGTCCGGATGCAGCCGTGACCGCACTCGGTATTCAGCCGGAAACCACCTTGAAAGTCGGCCTGAGCCGCCTGATCGACAGCCTCGTCCAGGAAGAGCGGCGTTCAGGCTAATTTTTGTCAACGCGGTAACAATGAAGGCGCCGAGGACTTCGCTCTGAGTTCAGCACAAGGGAAGTCCTTCCAGCGGCGCGCCCGGCTCGATCAACTCTGGCCCATCATTGCTCACGGAATAGGATAGGCCGCAGCGCCACGCGAGCGCTGCCGTGTCACGGAATATTGACCCATGACCCTCGCCCCTTCGCCCCGAACGGATCGAGCCCTGGCCGCTCGACCGGCTGCGCCCCTATGCACGTAACGCCCGGACGCACGACGCGGACCAGGTAGCGAGGATCGCCGCCAGCATAGCCGAATTCGGCTGAACCATGATCGCCGGGCACGGCCGCGTGCTGGCGGCGACGCAGCTCGGGCTGACCGAGGCGTAGCGGCGGGCCTACCGCATCGCGGACAACAAGCTGACTGAACTCGGAAGCTGGGACGAGGCGTTGCTCGCGGCCGAACTGCATGGACTTCTGGCTGACGCCTTCGACCTGTCGCTGGTCAGCATCGAAGGCGGCGAACTGGACAAGCTGCTGGCCTTCGATCCGGAGGCGGGTGGTGAAAACGGAGGCGCCAGCGTGTCGCCGGTCACAATCCCCGAGCCGCCGCGCAATCCGGCGTCGTGGACCGGAGATCTCTGAATCCTCGGCGATCATCGGCTGCTGTGTGATGACAGCACCAGCGCCGCCGATGCGCGCCGACAGGCGCACAGCGCGGTTCATCGCGCTCCATTTGACATATTTACACAAAATTACCTCTACCATGCATACGCCAGCAACAAACAGATGCCATCATCGCTTCAGTTCAAGATGTGGAGGCGATAATGGCAATCAACTTCCGAATCCTATCCGATCCAAAGGTAGTACGGCCCTGCCCTGGCAGAGTGATCTACTCCGTCCAATTGCGGCAGGTGCGCCGCGGTTCTAACCGCGCACAACTTTACGGTCGTGCGAGAAGCTTCTATCGGGCAGTAAAACCGCTTTCACGACTATGATAGAGATTGACTTTAAGAATAGGCGACCGACGAAACAAACTTCCGAGAGCACAGAAATGAACATGCATGCGACCGCCAACCTGTCCCATACGTTCAAAGCCGTCGAAGTCAGCGAAAGCGATCCCGGTACGGTCACCAGCCGGCTTGAATGGATCCGGAATTATCATGGGAAATCGCAGAAAGAGTTTGCGCTTAGCATTGGGGTGCTGCCTTCTACCTACAGCAACTGGCTCTATGGTCCCCATGGAGTGTCACTGCAAGGCGCACGGTTGATCAAGCGAACCTACAATGTCTCGCTGGATTTCCTGTTCTTTGGCGACACAACCAATCTGCCGGACCACATTCGAAAGGCCTGGAACTGCCGGGCGATCGGCTGTTGAGCCCGGTGGATTTTCACGAAGAACGAGAAATTTCGACCAGAGCCGGCAGGTGGGTTCGAGACTCGAATTTCGATCTATAGCCTTCACGAAAGTACTCCAACATTCGGGATTAGCGGTCAATGTTAATGGAGCGCGTAATTATAGATCCTGCCTTCGATCAAGACAAAACCATCAGCAAAGCAGGCTACCACAGTGCGCAAAGATCCGAACTGCGCGACAAGTGGGATGCTGCTGCCATCGACTGGGCGAAATGGGAGCCGACAATATCGGCGGGCCTGCCCAACGCGACGGCGGCGATGATGGACATGGCGGGCATCCAGCCCGGGATGCGCGTACTCGACGTCGCCTGCGGTGCCGGGGACTTGACCATTCAACTCGCCAAACGCGTCGGCCCCACCGGCTCCGTGGTCGCCAACGATATTTCGCCGATCATGCTTATCCTGCTGCAAGCGAATGTCGAACGTGCGGGCCTTCGCAACATCGGGACGCTGGAATGCGCTGCGGAGGATCTCACCGAAGTGGACGGTTCGTTCGACGCTGTAATCTGCCGCATGGGTTTGGAGTTGTTTCCATCGCCAGGCAGTGCCCTGGAAGCCATCCAACGAGTGTTGAAGCCCGGCGGGCGGTTTGCAGCCCTCGCCATGACCAACGGCGTCAACAATCCGACGTTTTCAGAGCCGATGGCGATCCTCCGGCGGCATGCTAGGAAGGCCCGCCCCATCGCCGAGAAGTCCAAGCGCTTCGCGTTGGGAGGCGAAGGCGTGCTCGAAAGTGTGATGGAAGAGAGCGGTCTCGCGGACGTGCGAACACAGACCGTGCTGGATTGGCCCCGCCGTCTGGAACCGTTGGACGCGATGAGGATGCTGCAGGATGCATTCGGTGCCTTCCGTGGGGTGGTTGCCGATCTCACTGCCGCAGAACAGGCGGCGGCATGGATGGAGGTTCATGACTGCCTGAAGCGATTCGAGCGGGGTGGTGACTTGGAGAAGACGCTCGAAGTCACGATCGGCGCGGGTGCCAGACCCAATATCGCCACTGCAACAACCCTACCCTGTGCTTCGAGGCTTTGATCTACTGGACAGCTGAGTCAGCTTCGGTCCTGCTGGTACAGTTCCCCCTCCATTCACCTGCCATGCGGCAGCACTTGACGAATGACCGCTGTTAGTTCTCTTAGGCTGAATGGCTTCTGAACCAATGGAATGGCCGCATCGAACTCGCGAAGTTGGCGAGTGATCTTGGGGTTCGTGTAGCCTGTCATCAGAATGATCGGCAACCTCTGGTCCCGCCTTCGCATCCGGGCTGCCAGATCGTATCCTGATATGCCCCCCGGCATGATAATGTCCGAGATCACGAGATCCGCAGAAAACTCCGAATCGAACTTCGCCAGCGCCTCTGCGCCCGTAGCCGCAGTCTCCACCAAAAAGTCGAGCTTGTTGAGTTGCATCGTCAGATGATCGCGCACGAGAGGTTCGTCCTCGACCAGCAGCACTTTGAGGCCTTTGTCGAGGGTGGACGGCTCTACCAAATGGTTATCATCTGGCTGCGACGCAGTCTCGCTAACCGGAAAGATCACCGAAATGATGGTTACTCGGCCAAGCTCGCTTTCGATCGTCATGGCGCCACCCGATTGGGTGACAAACCCCAAGACCATGCTCAAACCAAGCCCGGTTCCTTCGCCGATACCTTTGGTCGTGAAGAAGGGCTCTAAGACTTTGTGGCGGATCTCGTCCGACATGCCGGTTCCGGTGTCGGCTACCCTTATGGCAACGAATCGACCGCCGCGTTCCGCCAGCGTGTCTGGCAGTCCGCCACCATCGGAATGCACAACGTCGGCGCGGAGCGTCAAGACACCGCCATCCGGCATTGCATCGCGGGCGTTGATGGCCAGGTTAAGCAAGGCGTTTTCGAGTTGGCCAGGATCGGCCTCGATTGCATCCACATCCGGCGCCGTTGTGAGCTTCGTGACGATGTTCTTGGGAAAAACCCGCTGAATGAGTTCCACGAAATCGGTAAGCATCGTGACCACTGAGACCCTTTTGGGCATCAGGGTCTGCCGACGTGAAAATGTCAGCAGACGAGACGTCAGGTCGGCGGCGCGCTCCGCAGCCCCTTGCACTGACCGTACCATGGGCAGCAACTCAGAGTTATCGGGAAGTTTTTCGGCTATCAGGTCGGCGTTGCCCAGGATGATCGTTAGCAGATTGTTAAAATCGTGGGCTACACCGCCGGTTAATTGGCCAAGTGCCTCAATCCGCTGAGCCTCCCGCGTCTTGCGTTCAGCATCACGTTGACTGGTGATATCAAGGTGCATCACCACACAGCCGCGATCCCTGTCCAGTAGGATCGGCGCTGCGATAGCCCGAAACCAACGCAACTCCTCTTTGGAGTGGCACGGATATTCCATGGAAAACTCGTCGCTCTCGCCATTCAACACTTTCCGGAGACCATCGAGCATTTCGGCGGCATTCTCGGACGTCGCGTCTTCTTCATCCACATCGCTGCAGATGGTCAAATAGTTGAGGCCTCTCCAATTCACATCGTTCCGCACGCCGTTCTCCCCAGCAAAAGCTCTCCAGCGCTCATTGACGAGGACGATGTCGCCGTTTTGATTGAGCACGCAGATGTTTGCCAACATTCCGTTGAGGACGACCTCACGCAGCCGCGTGGCCCATTGTCGGTCCAGAAAGTTCGATATGGTGTAGGCGATGGCTTCGAGAAACCTGGCGCTGTCGTCGTCGAATGCGTTTGCACGGCGGGAGCAGACGGCGAGCACGCCATACATGCCGGCTTCCAGACGGATTGGTGTCGCAACCCCGGACATCGCGCCATGTTGCTTGGCGCTACTTGCGATCAAAAAGCGAGCCTCGTCAGAATAGTCTTGGGATACGACCGTCTGGCCGGCGGTCAGGCTATACCCTTCGTGTGACTCGCGATCAGCCGGATAAACGGCCGGGAGGTCCCGACCTTCGCTCCAGCCCGAACTGGCAACCACTTCGAGGCCCGCTCGAGACGGAATCTTGCGGAAGATATGACAGAAATCCGCTTGCAAGGTCTTGCGGGTTAGATCTACCGCCCGATCAAGGAAGTGCTTTTCGGTCGCAAAGGTGTTCGAAGCTTGGCTCAGCCAAGCAATCGCCTGCTGCTGTTCTGTTCGCCGAAGCGACTGCTGATGGCGGACGGCGAGCGCCGCGCGGGTAATTTCATGATTCCGCACGAGCCGCAGAAGGTAAGTTAATGCGATGCCGACAACTGCCACAAGAACGGCAAACACCATTGCGTGACGAAGGATTTCCATCCGCCACGCGGCAAGAAGGTTGCCGCTATGCACAGCCACTGCAATAACGGCGTTCAGCGATTCGATCAGCCGATAGCCTGTTATGCGAATCTCCCCGTCGCTCTGCCGTGGCGAAAGATATGAGCCACTGGGATTTTCCCAGAGATGAGTTGCAAAGAGCGGACGATCGCCCATTGATGTCCCGACTGCGTCCGTGCTTGGTTCGCGGGCAATCACCGTTCCGTCCTTGTGTGCAAGAAGAAGGGCGCTGTCGGGACCCAAATCGAGGCGTCCCGCGAAATCTTCAAAGAACGATGGTCCGAACGTTGCTATGGCTACACCCCCGAAGTTCCCGTAGGGTCCGTCGATCGGTCGGATCATTGTGATCACGTTGCGTCCATTGATTTTCCCCTTGATCGGAGGGGCCACGTAGAGCTTGTTCTCTGATTGCGTGAGATGATGGCGGAAATACTCACGTTCGGATATGTCGATTAATTCTTGGTCTGATCCAGCGGTGCCGGCGACGATCCGGCCGGCCGCGTCCACCACCAGGAGGTTTTCCACGGCCCGAAGGTGCTGCAATGTGTGCGAGAGGATGTTGTCCAGCTCTTCTCCCTGAGTCGCGACGGAGCCGCCCCGCTTCTCGATCTCGGCAGCGATGTATTCCAATGCCAGATCAACGCTGTTACCTATGCCATTTATGTCTGCAGCAAGGGTTGTCGCCAACGACCTTGCCTCTCGGTGGGCATTGGAGACGAGATGCTCGCGCTCCCGTGCAAGCTCGATAATCATGGACCCCAGAAAAAGCAGACAGACAGCGACTGCAACAACATAAAGCCCAACCCTTAGCCGTCGAGAACTCACCGGCATTTCCGGAGCATCGGCTACATTTTGGGACGCCTGTTGGGACATCGTCACGCTTTTCTCCAGTTCGGGACATTCAGTCGGCAGGCAACGCTACTTGCGTCGGGGCCGAGCCATCTCGAGTGGCTTGTATGTTACCGAGGCTATCCCTGTGACCGATCCCTCGGCGGCGTTCCCCGCCCAAACACTTACGAGAATGGGTTAATCCTAGGCGGTCGACTCATAAACGCGCAATCGGATGCGGATGGCGGCCAGTTTGATCATGGCGAGGTAGGTTGAGCCGAGCTTGTCGTAACGGGTTGCGAT
>JAWLHD010000162.1:0-8226 GCA_041690555.1 Anaerohalosphaeraceae bacterium | reverse complement strand
CGGACGTCTCGGTGCGTATTGCAGCGAAAGCCGGCGGCGATTCATCCACGGGACCGGGCATCCGTCAGGCCAATATCGCCCTGAAACAAAACGAGCAGTATACGCTGTCACTTCACGCTCGCGGCAGCGGCAGCGCGGTCGTGACATTCTACGAGGGCGACGCTTTGGTGTTGACCAAGACCGTCACGGGACTTACGGCAGAGTGGCGGAAGTTCACCATCGAATTTATCTCGCCGCGCACCGTGGACGCCGCCTCATTGGTGATCAGTTCGACGGCCTCGGGGCCTGTCAACATCGACCAGATCTCGCTCTTCTCCGCGTCGGCCCTGGCCACCGGCGGTTATCGCCCCGACCTGCTCAAGGCCGTCGCCGACCTCCAGCCCGCCTCCATCCGCTGGCCCGGCGGGGGCTTCGCCAATCGGTATATCTGGCAGAACGGAATCGGTCCCCGTGAGAAACGCCTTCCGCACCCTATTGAACAATGGGGCGACCGTGACACCTATCAGTTCGGCACCGACGAGTTCATTCAGCTTTGCGAGAAGGTAAACGCCGAACCCATTCTCGTGCTCAATACCTCCCGCGGCGTTGAGGACGCGCTCCACTGGCTTGAGTACTGCATGGGCGACGAAACCACCGAGTACGGCAAAATGCGCGCCGCCAACGGCCGTCCGGCTCCGTATGACCTGAAGACTCTTGAAATTGACAATGAGCCGTGGCTCATGATGGATTACTCCAAGTATCTGGATATCGTCAACAGGTTCTGCCCGGCTATTCGAGCCAAATACCCTGACCTGAAACTGTCCGTTGCGGGCAGCTATGGGTACGACACGGGTCCCGGCGAGGGCAACCAGGAGGCCAATCGCAACTGGGATCCGCGCATCATCGAAGACGCGGGCAAGCTGTTCGACATCCTTTCGCCGCACTATTACAACGGCATTTACTTTGCCGCCGATCATATCGAGGACCCATACAACTACGAGCAGTTCCTCAAAGGCCGCGGCGAGATCATTCGCAAATCCGACAACCCGAACATCAAGATCTACGTCTCCGAATGGAATCTCACCCACGGCCGCTGGGGCAACGACTGGCGCGTCGGCCTTTACGCAGGCGGCATTCTCAATGCATTCGAACGCCAGGGCGATATGGTCACCATGTCCTGCCCCGCGCTCTTCATGCGCAAACAAGGCGTGACGAACCAGTGGGACAACGCTCTGATTAATTTCGATCAGAAAACATGGTACCCCGCGGGCAACTACGTCGTGATGAAGCTCTGGCGCGATTCTTTCGCCCCGAATCTCCTGGCGGTGGACGGACCGGATCGTCCGCTTAATTTCGTCGCCACACGTTCCGCCGACAAGCAGATCGTGTTCCTCAAAGCGGTCAACCCCACCGACAGCGCCGTGGAAGCCGCCATCCGCCTCGAAGGCGATTTTTCGCCCCGGAGCGCGACCATGCAGATGATCGCCCCCGGCGGTGAAACCGTGAAGAATTCCATGGACGAGCCCGACAATATCAAGGTCGTCGCCGGCGGCGCTATCGTCGAGAACCGAACCGTCAGATTCACGATGCCCCCGCTCTCGGCGGCCGTCGTGCGTATTACGCCCTGATTGCTCGCCAAGCGGATAGCGTGCAGGCAAGCGAGGCGCATGATCTGGCGTATGGCAATGGTTCATGGATTGGTTTTGGGTCGCCGATGCCGACATTGCGATGAAGGACTTATGATTCCGAGCTTCCTGCTATCCTTCTTCGAGACGATCTGGTAATCTGTGTGCTTTGGCAAGTTGATTATCGGTTCGGCCTTACGCGTGGCCAGGCAAGAGCAGGCACTGCCATTTGACTCTTCAGTGACGAATAAACAAAGCTTTCGTGGAGCGAAGTTGGATCATGGTGATTATTGCACTTCTGTTCCTGAGCATTCTCTTCATTGTGATTTCCACAGCCCGGTTCCATCTCCATGCCTTTCTCGCTCTAATCGTCGCGGCGCTGTTCTTTGGAATATCCTCCGGCATGCCTTTGAATGCGGTCGTTTCCTCGGTTGAAGAGGGATTCGGCGGGACGATTGGAAGAATCGGCATCATCATTATCGCAGGCTCGATCATCGGTGCATTTCTGGATAGATCCGGAGGCGCCTATACGCTGGCCGAACGTATCCTGAAGATCATCGGCAGAAAGAACGTGACACCCGCCATGGCGCTCATCGGGTATATTGTCTCCATTCCGGTGTTTGCTGATTCGGGCTTTGTGATCCTTGCCCCTTTGAACAAGACGCTGACCAAACGCGCGGGACTCTCGCTGGCGACAACGGCGATCGCACTGTGCCTGGGACTCATGGTATCCCACACACTGGTCCCTCCAACCCCCGGCCCGATTGCCGCCGCCGGCATTCTGGAAGCAGATCTTGGATCGGTCATTTTGATCGGAGTCCCCGTCAGCATTCTGACTCTGTTCTTTGCGTGGTTCTGGGCGGTTAAGGTCGCTGGACGCGTTCAGATCGATCCAAACCCGGACTTGACGGAAGAGGAATTCACTTCGCGCCTGAAAACGGCTCCCTCATCCCTGCATGCCTTTCTTCCGATCCTTTTTCCGATCCTATTGATCGTTTTGAAAACCGTTGCAGATTATCCTACCCATCCAATAGGTCAAGGCGAATTCTGCCGGATAGTCAGCTTCGTGGGCACACCTTTGGTAGCCCTTCTGATTGGAATCTGCATTGCAACCACCCTTCCCAAACACTTCGACAGAAGCATGCTCTCATCTTCCGGCTGGGTCGGAGAAGGGCTGCTTGCCGCGGCCGTGATTATTATGATCACCGGCGCGGGGGGCGCATTCGGAAAAGTGCTGCAAAACTCCGGGATCGCCGATATCATCGGCAAGGGAATGGCATCGATGTCGATCGGTTTGTGGCTGCCGTTTATGGCGGCTGCGGCGATCCGGGCGGCCCAGGGATCTTCCACGGTAGCGATCATCACGACCGCCTCGATTGTCGCCCCCTTGCTTGCACCCATGGGGCTTGATTCGCCGCTCGGCCGGGCCCTTTGCGTCCTGGCGATCGGTGCAGGATCGATGGTAGCCTCTCATGCAAATGACAGCTTTTTCTGGGTGGTCACACAGATGAGCGGCATGGATGTGAAGACGGGTTACAAACTGATGACGACCGGCACGCTCTGCATGGGTATTTTTGCCTGTATAATCATCTGGATTACGGGGTTGATAATCCTGTAGAACCGCAAATAAATGACATGGAGCATTCAGGATGGTCCTGACCAAACATCGATTAGCGGATTCTCAGCGATGGGCACTGGACGGTTTTCTGCTGTCGCCGGTGTTTGACTTCAAGCAGTTCTGCCGCATGCATCCCCATGAGGTCTCCGGCTATCTGACTTCCCTTCTGACCGGTGACGAGGCCGCGGGCACACCGCTGCCTCCTGTCGAATATGATCAGGAAGTCTGGGCCTCTGGTGTCACCTATTTGCGGAGCCGGGATGCGCGGGAAGCGGAGACTGATATCAAGAACATATACGACAGAGTCTATGCGGCCAAGCGTCCGGAGTTGTTCTTTAAGGCCATCGGCTGGAGGGTCAAGGGAACGCATTCGCCGATCCGCATCCGAAAAGACAGCCATTGGAATGTGCCCGAACCCGAACTGACGCTTCTTGTCAATAGCTTTGGCGAAATCCTTGGCTACTGTGTGGGAAACGACGTTTCCTCCCGGAATATCGAGGGAGAGAATCCGCTCTACCTTCCGCAAGCCAAGATATACGACGGCTCGTGCGCGCTTGGGCCTGGAATCTGTCTGACCGAACCGAAGCAGATGCAGAGTCTCACTATCGCACTGGTTATCGAGCGAGACGGCGAGGTCATTTACAAAGGCGAGACCAGCACCTCGCAGATCAAACGCACGTTTGAAGAACTGGCGTCCTATCTGACTATGGAGATGACCTTTCCATTCGGGGTATTTCTCCTCACGGGAACGGGAATCATCCCGGACGAAGCGTTCTCATTGCGTGTTGGAGACAAGGTTGTCATTACGATCGACATGCTGGTTCTCGAAAACCGCGTCGAATCATAATCGGACTGATCAAGAAAGAGCCCTGGAGAAGAACATGGTTTATCAAAAAGTTCTCATAGCAGGCCAATGGCGGGATTCCAAAGATCCGGTGGGTGGTTTCAATGCGGTGAACCCCGCGACCAAACAGGCGCTTGCTGAGGTGTATCCTGTGTCTGGCGAAGACGATGTGAACGAACTCATCGCCGCCGGCAAACAGGCCGCCGTTGAACTCAGAAATGTTCCGGTCGAAAGAATCCCGCGGTTTCTGGAGTTGTTTGCCGAAAAAATCGAGGCCCATACGGACGTGCTTGTCGATATTGCCAATCTTGAGACCGCCCTTCCCAAGGAACCGAGACTGAGAAACGGAGAGCTGCCCCGCACGACGGATCAGCTTCGGAAGGCCGCCAAGGCGGCACGCGAATTGAGCTGGCGTGATGCAACGATTGAAACGGCCGTGAATATCCGAAGTATGATGGGACCCCTGGACGGCCCGGTTTCGGTCTTCGGGCCGAATAACTTTCCTTTCGCATTCAACTCCGTCTCCGGAGGGGATTTCGCCGCCGCCATCGCCGCAGGCAACCCCGTGATTGCAAAGGCCAATACCGGCCATCCGGGGACGACGCTTGTTTTTGCCCGCCTGGCGTTCGAAGCAGTCCAAGCGGCGCAGCTTCCCCCCGCCACGGTTCAGATGATCTACCGCACGCCGCCTGAACTCGGACTGAAACTGGTCTCGCATCCGCAGATCGGCGCTTCCGCTTTCACCGGCAGCAAGTCGGCCGGACTGCGTCTCAAGGCGGCGGCGGACAAGGCCGGCAAGCCGATCTACCTCGAGATGTCCAGCGTGAATCCGGTGTTTATCCTGCCCGGTGCCGTTGAAGAACGATCGGATGAACTTGCCGCGGAGCTGTTCGGATCGTGCGCGTTGGGCGCCGGCCAGTTCTGCACGAATCCCGGGTTGATCGTCGTCCAGAAAGGCGAGTGGACCGAGCAGTTCATCGATACACTGGCCGGCGCCTTTGATCGCAATCGCCCGGGGATTCTGCTCGGCTCAAAGGGTCTGGACAGCGTTCGGAATGCGGTTGAAGTGCTGCAATCCGCCGGGGCGAGGTTGATTGCCGGCGGCAAGAAGGTGGAGGATCAAGGTTACAGGTTTGCCAACACCCTGCTTCGGGTCGATGCACAGACATTCATCGCCAATCCCCATGAACTTCAAACCGAAGCGTTCGGAACGGTCAGTCTTATCGTGGTTGCCGACGACATCCGGCAGATGACAGAGGTTGCCTCCGCCGTCGAAGGGAACCTCACCGGCTGCATCTATTCCCACACCCAGGGCAAGGATGACGAGGCCTATGCGGTGCTCGAACCGGAATTGCGAACAAAGGTCGGTCGGCTGCTGAACGACAAGGTCCCGACCGGCGTGGCCGTTGTCTCTTCCATGAATCACGGCGGCCCGTACCCGGCGACCGGCCACCCCGGATTCACCGCGGTGGGACTGCCCGCATCCATGCTTCGGTTCGCCGCGCTCTACTGTTATGACAATGTCCGCTCCCACAGGCTGCCGATCGAACTTCAGGACAAGAATCCGACCGGTTCCATGTGGCGAATGATCGACGGCGAATGGACACAGAAGGACGTCTGATCGTTTAGAATCGAGAATGACTCATGGCTGACAGCGAATGTCCAACATTCGAAGATATCGTCGGAAATGACCTGCCCGTTCGAACCATGCGGGCCTGGGGCGAAGGTCCCCGAGGAAAGCTTCCCGTAACCGACGAGATACTGCGACACGCACCCAGCGGCGATCTCTTCGGCATGACCCAGGACGCGGGTATGGGGTGGAATCCCGCGGACATCGGTCGTGACCAGTATTTGATCCTCTGTACGTCGGGCGGCCTGCGCGCAGATGACGGCCATCCCCTTGCATTAGGCTATCATACGGGTCATTGGGAGATCGGCCTGCTCGTCAAAGAGGGGGCGACGACCTTTAAAGAACAGGGGGCGTTTCCGTTCGCCGGATTCTGCAGCGATCCGTGTGATGGTCGCACCCAAGGAACCGAGGGCATGTATGACAGCCTGCCCTATCGCAACGATGCCGCGATTGTGATGCGCCGGCTCATCCGTTCCCTGCCTCGAAGAAAGGGCGTCTTGGGCATAGCCACCTGCGACAAGGGCCTCCCCGCAATGATGATGGCTTTGGCGGGCAGCGGGGAACTGCCCGGCGTTATCGTTCCGGGCGGTGCAATGCTGCCGACGAAGGCCGCCGAGGATACGGCCAAGATTCAGTCCCTCGGCGCCCGCTTCGCTCGCGGGTTGATTGACCGTGACTACGCGGCCGAGATGGGGTGCCGCAGTTGCGGATCGGCTGGAGGCGGATGCCATTTTCTGGGCACCGCCGGTTCCTCGCAGGTGGTGGCCGAGGCCTTCGGAATGGCCCTGCCTCACAGCGCCCTGGCGCCTTCCGGCGAAGACGTCTGGCTCGACACGGCTCGCCGCTCGGCACTGGCCCTGTTGAATCTCTCCACAAACGGTATTCCCCTCCGGAAGATTGTCACGCAGGCATCGCTGGAAAACGCCATGCTCGTATTCGCCGCTTGTGGCGGATCCACAAATATGCTGCTTCACATTCCCGCTGTGGCGCATGCAGCCGGACTGCGTCTGCCCGGGCTTGAGGACTGGCGCAGGATCAACAAACTGGTTCCGCGGCTGGTCGATGTCCTGCCCAACGGGCCCAGGAACTTTCCCACAGTCCACGTATTTGCTGCGGGCGGCGTACCGGAAGTCATGCTGCACCTTCGGGACAGGGGACTGTTGAACACGAAAGTCCTGACCGCCACCGGGAAAACGCTGGATGATAATCTGGACTGGTGGCGGGACAGCGAAAGGCGCAAGGCCTCCAAGGCCAGGCTGAAGGAACTGGCGAACGTCGACCCCACGGACATTATTATGGATGTGGAGGCCGCCAGGAAGGCAGGTCTCACGAGTACAGTGGTGTTCCCTTCGGGCAATATAGCGCCGCAGGGATCGGTCGTCAAGGCGACGTCCATCGATCCGAGTGTGATCGACGAGGACAAGGTCTACAGGCATATGTCCCAGGCAAGAGTCTTCGTTTCCGAGAAGGACGCCATAAAGGCCATCAAGGGTCAGGGCGATTCGCCGATCAAAGCCGGCGACATTGTCGTTCTGATCGGCTGCGGCCCCATCGGCACCGGCATGGAGGAGACCTACCAGCTCACTTCCGCATTAAAACACATTCCCTGGGGCAAACATGTGCCGGTCATCACAGATGCACGTTTCTCCGGCGTATCCACCGGCGCCTGCATCGGCCACGTCGGGCCCGAGGCGCTTGCGGGAGGGCCCATTGGCAGACTGCGGGACGGCGATCTGATCGAGATCCGAATCGATCAGAAGAACCTGACCGGCAGCATTCAGTTTGTCGGAGAAGGGAATGAACGGTATACACCCGAAAGAGCGGACAAAGTGCTGAATACCCGGCCCTTGCACCGCGATCTGAGACCGGCCGACAATCTTCCCGATGACACCCGCCTCTGGGCGGCTCTCCAAAGCGTTAGCGGAGGAACCTGGGCGGGGTGTGTTTTTGATATGCACAAGATTATTGAGATACTGGATTCGTCCCCAAAACTGTAGACGCCCTGCAAGGTGGAGTGCAGCGCCCGCGGGGCCGCGCGAAACTATGACATTGCGATGGCTTTTCGGAAGACTGAACACGGGCGAGTATGAGAGTCATACCCACCATTTTTTTCACAAGGAAATAGCTCATAAGAAACCGGATGAGCCGAATATAAGGCTGCCGCCGAACGGATTCACGGCTACTGGAAACGAGTCTATACTGGCTGGGATGTGATGGAAGAAATGACCTACGAGAATCGCAAACACCTCATTGACCTGATGTTCGATGGTGCGGACAAAAACCGGCGTCCCTACGGGGTTTACGTCCGCAACATAGAGGGCAAGGTGTTCGATTACGAGATTTACGGCCGGTTCACGGCAGGCAGTCGATTCATGAAGGGGGCTACGATTCCTACGGCGAGGAAATCGAAGCGGAGTGGGACCGGGAACTTGAAGCCAAAAGGCCGGCACGTCCGGCCACAAAGCCCGTAAACCGGGCCAATCGCAAAAGTTCCTGTTTGGGAATGGGCGGTACAGGACTTGAACCTGTG
>JAWLHD010000161.1:0-8286 GCA_041690555.1 Anaerohalosphaeraceae bacterium | reverse complement strand
GGATGCATTTGTCATCGTCGTCTGCAACCCCCTGGACGCAATGGTTTACACCGCCGCCCGCACGACGGGATTCGCCAAAAACCGCGTAATGGGAATGGCCGGTGCGCTGGACAGCGCAAGGTTTGCCTGTTTCATTTCGCGGGAGCTCGGCGTAAGCTGCGGCGACGTTGCTGGCGTACTCATGGGCGGCCACGGAGACGACATGGTTCCACTGCCGCGATACACGGCAGTGGCGGGTATACCGCTGACCGAATTGATGAGCGATGAGCGCATTGCGGCGCTTATCGACCGTGCCAGAAACGGCGGCATCGAAATCGTAAATCTTCTCGGCTATAGCGCCTACTACGCACCGGCGGCGGGCGCAGTCAAAATGGCCGAAGCGATCCTTACCGACGCCAGGTGCGTCATGAGCTGCTGCGCATGGTGCGAGACGGAGTACGGCGTAGGCGGTGCGTTCGTCGGAGTCCCCGTTGTACTGGGTGCCACCGGTGTCGAAAGAGTTGTCGAGCTGGATCTCAACGACAGTGAGAAGAAGGCGTTCGCCGAGTCGGCCGCCCATGTCAAAAGCCTTGTCGCAAAAATCGACCGGATGCTTTGATGCTGTCGGCGACTTGAAGATCAGGACTGGTTTGTATCCGGCAGCATTGGCGCGTGCGGCGGTAGTTCTGCAGACGTATTCTCGAGCCGTTTGTTGAACAGCCGCAGTTGGATGTCCACAGCTCCAACCGCCCAGTCAATATAGTGCAGGCGATGGTACGGCCGCCTGTGGGACTCCTGCATAAGCCCTTCCCGAATCGCCTCAAGAAAGCGGGTGCGCGAACCCCGGCTGATGGCCATCGGGTTGGCCGACCATTCCTTCAGTTCTTCGTATTGCCGCTGCAGTCTTCGGCTCGAGGTAAGCTGCTGGGCGGTGAGGTAGTCGGCCGGGTTATAAGCAAACTGCAGGCCCTTAAGCGCCATGATCAGCGGCTCGTAATTGGCCCGTGGATCGAGGCGAATAAACTTGTACTGCTGCACGTAATTGGCCGCGTGCATAGCCGACTTCTCGCCGATCTCATCCCGGCTCAACTGGAAGGATCGCTTGCTGATTCGCGAAAAGACAAGCTCTTCCCCGTATATGTTCTGTTTGATTTCGTCGTGCTGCATGCGCGATATCCACAGACGCCCCATGGCGTTTTCCTGAGTGCCGCCACCCAGCACCAGCAGACACTTCACGAAGCTCAGCGGAAGAACTTTGCGGTTCAGCGCGCGATGCCGCATAATCTGAAACGACAGGTGAAGCGAGTGCGGGCGCACAGGATAGAAAACCGCAATCTCATGTATTAACTGATTCATGAGCCACGGGTCCGAGGTGGCTGGTTTGGATATCTCCCCGGCGATGTTCAGCCGTCCCGGCGCCATCTCAAGAAACCCGCGCCGATGCGGACTGGAGCGACCCGTGTGGTCGTCGATATAGCCGCCCAGCTTCCAGGACAGGACGTCCAGCCCGAAATCGCTGAAGTATTTGAAGCCGTCGAAAATCGTCTCGCTGCCCCAACTCGTCGAATCGACAGCCTTGAAGCCCAGGTTGCTGAATTCAAGCTCGGCGCCCATCGGAATCAGACCTGACTGCGAATTGGCGCGAATGCGCTCGATCTCACTTCTCGCAACACGCGAATCGAAGATGCTCTCAGCCGCGGCAACGCCATATTTGACGTAATCGATCAGGTCATAACGCTCGCTCGGCGGAATTGTCTCGAGGCAGCGGCGAAGCATCAGATCGACTGCATCCGTATTCGTATTGATCATTCGCAGCGCCGCCAGGACGCTCGCTGATCGCGTGTAGCACCTTTTTGACGGATAGAGTCGATCCAGTTCGTAACGGTACCGCGACTGCAGGATGTGCTCGAACTGATTGAGCACCGCGTGCTTGACCACCAGAGTCAGGTAATTCTCGATGAACGGTGCCGCCTCGTTGTCGCCATACAAATGCCGGATGCTCGGGCAAGGTCTGTCCAGTTCGTGTTCGAGGTAGTAATCGCTGACCACGTGGCTGTGAAGGTGGCTAACCACGAGATCGCGCTCGGTGGTGCCCAGGAGCTGGCGCCGCGCGCGACGCTCGATGTCGGCATCCGGCGACATCTCTCCAGGACGCGTATGCGTCTGAAAGAAACGCTCAATGCGCTTGCGCAGCCACAGCTCATGAATCAGGTTCACATGAAAACGGTCTCCGAAGCGTTTTTTCATGGTCTTGGGGCTTGCCAGATAGGCCTGAGCCTCGACCAGACCCGCTGCGGTGTTGACGTGGACTGTTTCGCGATCATAAAGGCCGCCTTCATACCGGTCGATTTCGGCCATGGCCGGAGCCGGCACGTCGTAAATCACGAAACCTTCAATCTTGGCCGACGCGTCGGGCACTGCGTAGAAATAAACGTTGTCCGGGCTCACGCGCCGATGATGTGCCAGCAGAGCAAGCTCGGCAAGGAGAACGTCGGGTTCGACTTGCGAAGGTCGAAGCGTGAATTGCAGACCGCACACAGACTGAAAAACCGCCGAATCCCGCAGAGAGCCGTACACGAACAGATTGAATCTTCTTCTTTCTTCCATGCAGCTTTAGCAATTCCTAATGCACTATTCGACTTACGTGCGAATGTACGCACGTCAATATCTCGTAGCAGATAGTGTCCGCAAGTTCGGCAAGGCGGTAAACGCCGCACGGTGATTCGTGATCTGAATCAATTACTGTAACCATCTGGCCGATTGCCGGCGATGCAGCATCGGTCACGTCGATGATGATCTGGTCCATGCACACGCGCCCTATAACGGGAACGATACAGTCGCCCAGTTTCATGACCGCCCGGTTTGAAAAGCAACGCCTGTAACCGTCGGCGTAACCCAGTGGAATAACTGCTGCAAGCGTTTCGCGCCGCGTCACGAACGACCGCCCGTAACTGACCGACTGGCCCGAAGCGATGCGCTTCAGTTGGACTATGGGTGCCTGCAGCTTCATGGCCGGCTGCAGCCGTACCGGCGGGTTGGCAGTCGCACGCGAATAGTACCCGTACAGGCTGATGCCGCACCGCACCATGTCGAAGTGTGCACCGGACATCTTTATCGTGGCGGCGCTGTTCGCCGCGTGTATGAGCACGTTGGGACGAGCCCGAAGGTGCATCCGCTCAACAAATGCGCCGAACCGTTCCAACTGTTCGTGCGCATACACAAGGTCGTCTTCATCGGCGGTGGCGAAGTGCGTGTAGACTCCCGACAGGCGCATATTGGGACACGCGTCGATTTGGCCAATCATCTCTGCCGCACACTGCTCCTCTACCCCGCAGCGCCCCATGCCCGATTCGACGTTGACATGCAGATCGAGTATCTTGTCACCGCCCGTCAGCAGCCCTGCAAGGTGCCCAATTGTCTCCGGCGAAGCCGCCACGCAATGGAAACCGTAGTGAGCGCATGCCCGAACCTGGTCCGGTGAAGTACGCTCCATCAGCGGCTCCAGGATCAGGATAGGCCGGCCGCGCACCATTTCGGCGATATGAACGGCTTCGTAGAAACTTGCCACCGCGAAGAAATCGACCGCCGCCCCCGCCAGTATGTTAACCACCTCCGCGATTCCGTGCCCGTATGCGTTGGCTTTTACGACGGCGCAGAACTTCGTCCCGCGCCGGCAAAGCGCCTTCAGGCTCGCCGCATTGCCCAGCAGTGCCTGTGAGTATATGTGCGCCTCGAGGTCCGGCCGGATCAGCGATTGACTGCGGTAAAGCTTCATGGTCATGAATCACGCAATATCTCGCCGCGTAACTGCAGCAGTTCCCTGAACGCCCTTAGGATCACGCGCGGATTACCGCCCGTTGACCGCCCGGCCTGTCGCGGGTAATGGTGCACGCCCGCCTGCCCGACGGTATAGCCCTTGCGGATTGCACGCGCAAGTATCTCGGCGTCGATAAGGGCGCCCCGGCTTCGCATCTCGATGCGGTCGAATATCTCCCGCCGGTACAGCTTAAATGCACAGTCCACGTCCTTTAGGTGCATGCCGAACACGAACCCAACAAGCCGACTCCAGCACAGGCCGTTCAGGCGCCGTCTGAAGCCCTCCCGGCGTTGCAGGCGATAGCAGCTCACAATATCGTATTGTGCGATCAGTGGTACGATGCCTTTAAGTTCCTTCACATCAAACTGGGCGTCGCCGTCTGTGTAGAATACCCATTCCTTGCTTGCCGTGCGAAAACCCGACTGAAGCGCCGCCCCGTACCCGAGGTTCGTCGGGTGGTGAACCACCTTGACGACCTCCAGTTCCGCCACGAGCCGATCAGCTATTGTCGGGGTTGCGTCTGTGCTGCCGTCGTCGACGATGATAACCTCGAATGCCGAGGCAATCTCGCCAAGCACCGCGATAGTCTGCCGAACCAGCGGCTCGACCGTAGCCGCTTCGTTGTGACAGGGAAAGAACGCACTTATCGACGGCCGGTCGACGCCGACGTCTTCGCAAGACCCAGGATGCCCCGAATCATCCATCACTTCTACCATCTCGATTTCTGTGAGATACGCTGCTGTTCCTGCTTGTATATATCGTCCAGACCGCTGTATTTCTTCTTATATTCGGGGTCCGGACTCTGCGCCAGGTAGTTTGCGGCTATCATTGCCGCTACAAGTCGTTTCGTGTAGCCGCCCTTGGCGGCCAGGATCTCCTTGTTCTCTATGAAACTGTCCAGCCAGGCTGCTATGTATGCCGTAGCCGCCGAACGCAGATGCGCATGCCGCATCGACGCGTCATGCACCAGCAATTGCATCGGTGCCTGCGAATTGTCGAGTTCGAACGCCTTGATAGCGTGGCCCAGTCCACGCTGCGAAAGTGCCTCATCTCTGAACCCAAGCAGGTTCTTGGCCAGTGTTAGTTCCCTTGAGAACTCGTCTGGAAAAGCGGCTTTTTGATTCAGCACCGCGTCGAGGAGTTCCTGCCCGCGCGGCGTGTCCTTGTTGATTAGCAGGAACTGGTAATTGTCCATATACGCCGTCCGCCAGTTAGGCTGCGTCTGCATGCCCATCATGAAATCCGAGTTGATCTCGTTGACCGGCATGAGTATCACCCACACATCATGTTCCTTCAATTGTGCGTCCACCCATTGGCCGATCTTCTCGAAATCGGCATAAGCCAGCTTGCGACGCGCCAGCTTCGCGTTGCGCGCCGGTGGACCCCCGCTCTTGATGTACTGCCACAGTTTGAACTTGTCATGGTTGTAGGCTGCCTGGGCGCGACCGTCCATAAAAAGCTTCAGCGGAATATGGCCTGTCTCCTCATCGGGGCGCTGCCCAAACGCGATTGCTCCTCCCTCGGTCCAGTGGTTGAAGATTCGCCCGCTCAGCTCGTTCTCACGAATGAACTGGCAAACGTCGAACGGCTTGAGATTCGATGCCGTCATCCGCATGAAAACCGAATCCCGCACGTCGTCGGCCGCCCACGGATCGAGATATACCTGCTTATATCGCAAACCCCACACGCTCCCCAGGAAAACTGCCGTCAAGGTGAAGCCCGCCGCTACCGCCCAGCCCAGCCACCCGGGCAACGCCGGAAGATCCAGCCTGCCTGTCCGGTTGAACTGTACCCTCGCCCCGATCATCTTTGTCGTCTGGTCGAGAAAAACGGCCATCAGCGGGCACATCGCCACGCCCGCAACCGGAATAAAACGCCGCATCGTAACAGCCATATACACAAGGAAGGCTGCAATTGCTATATACGCAAGATCGATCTTCGGCCACTGGAAACTGCCCGGTATTGGATCGACGCCCGCCCTGGCTCGCCTGCGGGTTTCAACACGCGGCCTGAGCAGTCTTGCCGCGATCCAGACCAAAAGCACCAGCCACATCAGTATGAACATCACGAGAAAGGATGTTGCACTGCCCACGGGGTTGTTCCATGCAAACGCCGGATGCCACTCGTTTACCGTCCGCCACGACTCGGCGTGTTTGCTGATGCTTATCTCGAACGTGTGGGTAACATTCGTCAAATGGAACGGGTTGAACACCAGCATTGCGAAAAATGCGCACGCGCCCGCCGCGGCCGTGTGCAGCACTCCGCGAAACCCGATGTTGACAAAGAATCTCTTCGCGGGGATCGTGATCAGGTGAATCCCCCAGAAGACCGCCAGCATCATGAATGCGTATATGTATCCGCCGTGAACGTTGCACCAGAAAACCACAAGCGGCACGATAAGCCAGATGTAACGGATATTCCGGTAGGTCGCCAAAACCAGTATCAGCAGATACGCCGCCACGAGCAGATTCGAGAACACCGCCGGCCGTATGTCAATGAACGTGCGTCCGACCAAAACGGCAAAGGAAGCGCCCGCCGCCGCCCACGGAGCACCGGCGCCCATGACCCGTCCGACGTAGTAAACGCACACCGCGCCCAGCAGCGTTACGCCGAACTTCCAGTAGACCAATGCGTTATAGTTGTACTCACCTTCTGATCCGAACGCTTGCGCCATGCGATAGAAGATCACGTGCGTCAGCCAGTTCTGGTTGATCCAGCCGGTAGGGTGTATCTTGCGAATGATCGCCCGCGTCCACCCGCCGAATCGCTCCAACTGCGCCTCGGTCGGCCCGGCCTTGTGCGAATTGAAACTGAACGGCTCGACCGTGTCCACCCCGTGTTCGACGAAATGCCGCCCGCACGCCATCGCCACCCATGTGTCGCCCGCCGCCACCATGTGGGTGCACGCATGACCTGCGAACACAGCGATGACCGCCCAAACCGCCGCCGCCGTCCAGAACCTCAGAATCGATTGTCTGTTGCCGTTCTCCGTCAACTCAGCCATTTCTCGATCCTGTCGAGACCCTTTTCTATCTGTGCCTTGGAGCAGGCGAAACTAAGTCGTACGTTTTCAGGACAGCCGAACGGCTCGCCCGGAACCAGCGCCACTTGGGCCTGCTCAAGCAGTGCCGACGCAAAATCCATGCTTCCGTTGATCTGAACGCCGCCGATCGTCCGCCCGTAATGAGCGGACACATCCGGGAATGCATAAAATGCGCCCGTCGGCTTGTCGCACGTTACACCTTCAATGCCGTTGAGCCTTTCATGGATATACGCGCCCCGTTTTTCGAACTCGATCCGCATCTTTTCCACTGCGTCGCCAGTGTCCTTCAGCGCCGCAACCGCCGCCGCCTGGGCGAACGTGACCGGGTTCTGCGTCATGTGGTCCTGAAGCCGTCCCATTGCCTTAATCGTATCGACCGGTCCGGCCGTATAGCCAAGCCGCCATCCCGTCATCGCAAATGCCTTGCTCAAACCGTTGACAGTCAATGTCCGTCGATATGCATCCTCGCTCAGTGACGCAAAACTCACGAACCGGGTATCTCCGTATATGAGTTTTTCGTATATCTCATCCGAAAGCACCATCACGTTGGTGCCTTCAAGTGCTTTGGCCAGCGCCGCAAGTTCGTCCGGTGTATACGAAAACCCTCCGGGATTGTTTGGCGAGTTGAGCACCAGCAGGGCGGTCCTGTCGGTGATAGCGTCTTTCAACTCCTTGACCGTAATCTTATACCCATTTTGGCTGCTCGTCCGAACCACAACCGGTACCGCACACGCCAGTTTGACGGTTTCAGGGTACGTCACCCAGTACGGCGTTGGCAGAATCACCTCATCGCCCGGGTCCAAAACAGCCTGCATCGACTCATAGACCGAATGCTTTGCGCCGATATTGACGATTATCTGCTCGGGAGTATACGTCAAATTGTTCTCCCGCTTCAGCTTGTCCGCTATAGCCTTTCGCAGCTCGATTGTCCCGGAGGTAGCTGTGTACTTCGTCTGGCCCGCCATCATAGCGTCGATAGCTGCCTGCTTGATAAAGTCCGGCGTATCGAAATCCGGTTCACCCGCGCCGAATCCGACAACATCAATGCCTTGGGCCTTCATTTCCTTGGCGCGCGCAGTCACGGCCATCGTTGCCGACGGCGGCACCGCCTGTGCCCTCTTGCTGACCTTCATCCTGCGTGTTCCTTTCTCTTGACACACTATGAGCGCATATTGCACCTGTGTACATCCACAAATGCATATCCGGTCTATTTAATCAGCATAATTACGGCAGGTCAAGGAAAAACGCTGCGCCGTCCATACCAACATTGCCCCGCAAACGCTCAGCGATGTTCTCGGCCCTGGTTTAGCTCAAAACCAGGGCCCCGCAGTCGCCCGGCGGATCCGCACTTCGTCCACAACCGCATTGCCTTGGTGCGTCACCATGTATTCCACCAACTCAGCAACTTCGTCAGGCCCTATAAGCTCCCCTTTGTTGATATCCGGTC
>JAWLHD010000160.1:0-8308 GCA_041690555.1 Anaerohalosphaeraceae bacterium | reverse complement strand
ATGTTCTCAGCAACAATCGTCGCCGGCCACGGTCCGACGTTGCCGCTCTCTGCGACTCACCGCTCTCTAATAACAGCTTATATACCTGTCCCTTTACCGGCAGACTACCTGGAACAGAACTCCACAACCAGATTTTCCTCGACCGCCAATTGCACGTCATCGCGCGCCGGCAGCCCCACGATCGTCGCCGACGGCTTATCGGCGTCGCGCTGCAGCCAGCCCTGCACAGTATAGTTCGGATTGCTCGCGAGTTGATCCTTGACCAACTTGCGGCTGTGCTCGGAATTCTTCAAGGTGATCTTGTCGCCTATCTTGACAAGAATGCTGGGCACGTTTACGCGGCGCCCGTTCTTATATACGTGCCCGTGAGTGATCAACTGTCGTGCCGCCTTGCGCGAAGGTGCGAAGTTCAGTTTGTAAATCACATTGTCCAGCCGACGCTCAAGAAGTTCGAGCAGCACCTCGCCGGTATTGCCCTTGCGCCGCTCGGCCTCTTCGAAGTAGTCCATAAACTGCTTCTCCAACAGCCCGTAGTAGCGTTTGACCTTCTGCTTTTCTCGAAGTCGAACGCCATAATCGCTGTTTCGGCCGCGCCGCCAGCCATGCATTCCCGGCGCCATATTGCGTTCCCGCTTCTCAACGGCACATTTGGCCGTTTCGCACCGTCGACCCTTTAGCATCAACTTCATGCCTTCACGACGGCACTGCTTGCAGGATGAACCAAGATAACGTCCCATACCAAATCAATTCCCTGTATTGTTCTGAATTATTAGTACTCCACCACCGTGGACACCTCGCCGATTACACGCGTCTGCGCTTCCGCGGGCGACAACCGTTATGAGGAATCGGCGTAACGTCCTCAATAGACGCAATCCGCAGACCTGCCTGTTGAAAAGCCGCCACGGCTGATTCACGACCGCTGCCGGGGCCCTTGACTCTGATCTCCACCTCCCGGACACCATGACGCATAGCAGTCCGCGCGCACTTCTCAGCAGCCCGCTGTGCGGCAAACGGGGTGCTCTTGCGCGACCCCTTGAAACCCACGGTGCCACTGGAGTCCCGACATAGTGCATCGCCGTTCTGGTCCGTAATCGTGATCAGCGTGTTATTGAATGTCGCCTTGATATGGACTATCGCTTTGGCTACATTCTTTCTTATTTTTCTTTTCGCAGTCTTTGCCATTAATATCCTTGCCCTCGCATATCACCCGCTTCAACCCAGGCGGTTACCGCATTTCTTTGACGCCCTTCTTCCCGGCGACAGTCTTCTTCTTGCCCTTGCGCGTTCGGGCGTTACTCTGCGTCTGTTGTCCGCGCACCGGGAGTCCCTTGCGATGACGGATTCCCCTGTAACAACTGATGTCTCTGAGACGCGCGATGTTCTGGGAAATCTGTCGCCGCAACTGTCCCTCGACGATGTAGTCGCGGTCGATGATCTGTGTAATACGGCTGACCTCGTCTTCTGTAAGGTTTGCGGCTCTGACCGCGCCCTCAATACCAGCCTCCTTGAGTATCCGTCCGGCCGTATACTTGCCTATGCCGTGAATATACGTCAACGCAATCCACGCCGGCTTGTTGTTCGGAACATCAATACCTAATATACGCGGCATAACAACTCCTGAACTCGTTCTGCTTTATATCCCGTTTTCACTTTCCTCGGCCGCTGCACATCAACCCTGTCGCTGCTTATGGCGCGGATTCGCCGAACAGATCACCCGAACCACACCCTTGCGCCGGATAATCTTACAATTCTCGCAAATACGTTTGACCGAACTTCTGACCTTCATGATTTCACCGTCTATTCTGTAAACGTGCCTTTATGCGGCTCCGCGTCGTCCTGATCAGCTCCTCAGAACGATGCGTCCGCGATTCAAGTCGTAAGGACTCATCTCAACCGTTACCTTGTCGCCCGGCAGAATACGAATAAAATGCATCCGCATCTTACCGGAAACGTGGGCAAGTATTCTATGGCCGCCTTCGAGTTCCACCCTGAACATCGCGTTTGGCAAGGCCTCGATCACCGTCGCCGGAAGTCTGATTGCATCCTTTTTCGCCATAGTACTTCGGCCGCAAGCCGCGTCCCCTGCGTGGTCCACATATCCTGCTAATTGACATATTTCAAAAACTAATCGGTCAGCACTTCACAACCGCTTTGCACGACGGCTATCGTATGCTCGAAGTGCGCCGAACACCGTCTGTCCTTAGTCACGACTGTCCACCCGTCGTCAAGGGTCTTAACAGCCGAACCGCCTATATTCACCATCGGCTCAACCGCCAAAACCATACCAGGCTTAAGTACGATATCGTTCCGCAACAGTTCTTTGCTGACGAAGTTGGGCAATTTCGGGTCCTCGTGCATCTCCGTACCTATGCCGTGGCCCACGAAATCCTTAACCACCGAAAATCCGGCGTCCCTGGCGCAACGCTCCATCGCACCGGCCACTTCACTCCATCTAACGCCGGGAGCACACTGCTCTACTGCGATCTCCAGCAGTCTACGCGTAACATCGATCACCTTCTGCCGCTCGGCCGTCACTTTTCCGACCGCGACCGTTACCGCGGCGTCGCCACAGTAGCCGGACAACTTGGCCCCATAGTCGACACTAAAGATATCACCCTCTCGGAGCCTGACCGCCGTCGACGGAATTCCGTGAACCACCTGCTCGTTGATCGACGCACAAATCACCCCCGGAAAAGGGGTCGGTGTATATGGATTCCGCACACCTTTGAACAGGGCAGTCGCCCCGTGACAGTCCGTTATCTCTTCGGCAAGAGTGTTAAGTTCCGCCGTGCTGATCCCCGGTCTGACCGCTTCCTGCAATTTTGAAAGAACTTCCGCAACCACCGCTCCGGCCTTCCGGAGCAATCCGATCTCGCGGCTGCTTCTCAGCGTAATAGCCATCTACCCAACCTGATCACTTAGTGCGTCAAGTTCGGCAAATACCGCCGCGGTCACCTCTTCAGGAGCCTGTGCGGCGTCAATAGTCATAATCTTCTGGCCGGTCCGTTCGTAATAGCCCAACACCGGAGCCGTCTGCTCGTGATAAGTCTTCAGACGGTTGGCCACAACCTCCGGATGATCGTCTTTCCGCTGAACCAACGGTTCTCCGTCTGTGTCGCAAATATTGTCGACCTTTGGCTTAAGATTCTCAATGTGATAAACAGCGCCGCATTTCGGACAACTTCTGCGGCCGGTCATGCGCTGCACGATGATCCCGTCATCGATCACCAGGTTCACGATTCCGTCAATCCGCTCACCGGCCCTGGACAGTGCCGCATCAAGCGCGTCGCCCTGCACCACGGTTCGTGGAAAACCGTCCAATACATAACCGCCGCCGGCTTTCTTCATCGCGCCGATCATCATCTCGATGATCAGATCGTCAGGCACCAGGGCGCCCGAGTCCATATAAGCCTGCGCCCGACGTCCAAGGTCGCTTCCGGCCGCACGTTCGCCACGCAGAATATCTCCGCTCGACAGGTGTGTCATGCCGTACCTGTCGACGATTCGCTTGCATTGTGTGCCCTTGCCGGCGCCGGGCGGACCCAACAGAATCAACTTCACGCGTACGCTCCCTTTATTCTACCTGCCTCGCTGAATCCTTCATAGTTACGCATAATCAAATTCGCCTCGATCCGCTGCACGAGATCAAGCGATACACTTACCACAATCAGCAGGCCCGTCCCGCCGAGAAACATGGATACACGGTAGTCAACACCCAGCAACTGGCTGACAAGACTCGGAACCACTGCTATAAACGACAGGAACGCCGCTCCGTAATATGTAATCCTGACCATGACCCTCTCCAGGTACTCCGCCGTACGATGCCCTGGTCGAAGCCCTGGTATGAAACTGCCCGCGTCGCGGAGGCGCTTGGCCATCTCTTTGGGCTGAAACTGCACAGTCGTCCAGAAGTACGCAAACAAGAAGATCAACAGAATAAAAACGAGATTATGTGTGAACGCCAGCGGGCTGTTGAAGGCGTTCACGAGGCTGGCCATGATGCCGCTCCACATGTCCGATTCCCGGACGGGGCCAATCCTTCCGATCTGTTCCAGTATAATCGAAGGAAACATCATTAGACTCGATGCGAAGATGATAGGCATTACACCGCCGTGATTAATACGCAGGGGCAAATAGTGCCGCTGCCCGCCGTACATCCGACGGCCCCGCATCTGCTTGGCCTGCTGGATGGGAATACGGCGCTGACCCTGAGTGATCAGAATCGCACCGGCGACGACAAAGATGAAACCGCCGATCAGGGTAACTATGGTCCCGGGTCCATACGCACCTTCACCGGCGCCAACCCGCAATTCGGCATGTGACCATACCCATTGAATCGCCCAGGGCATACGGTCCACAATGCCCGCCATAATAATCAGGCTGATACCGTTGCCGATGCCGTACTCGTCGATCTGTTCGCCCAACCACATAAGGAACAGTGTGCCGGCGGTCATGCCGAGTACGCCCATGAAGAGAGCCTGACCGGCCATGCCCGGGTACGTGTAGCCGCCCATCATCTTGATTATCATCATCGATTGTATGATGCATAACGGCACGGTCAGATATCGCGTGTATTCATTGATCTTCTTATACCCCGTCGCGCCCTCCTGCCGCAGTTTTCGAAGGGCAGGCACAACCTCTCCCAGAAGCATCAGAATAATCGACGCGGAGATGTAGGGCATGATCCCCAGACCGAACAAGCTGCTCTGATCCAGACGTCCGCCGCTGAACATCTGAAGATACGCAGCCGCCTTGCCCAGCGGGCTGTCCGACTGGCGCTCTTCGCCGAGCTTCATGATCTCTCTCTGATCGAAACCCGGCACCGGAATGTGAAACCCAACCCTGTATATGCACAGAAGTGCGACGGTAAACAGGATCTTGTTCCGCAAATCCGGAATCTTGAAAATATTGACAACGGTCCGAAGCATTCGCTATTCCTTAACTGTCAGTCCCGGCGATCAAGCCACGATCTTCACCGTGCCTCCGCAATCGGCGATCTTCTGCTCGGCGGTCTTGCTGAATTTGTGGGCGGCCACTTCCAGCTTCTTGGTCAGTTCGCCGTCGCCCAGTATCTTCACGCGGCTTCCGGCGCTGTCCACAAGATTCGCCGCCACCAACTGCTCGATACTGATCACCGCACCATCGTTGAAAAACTTCTCCAACTGCGAAACATTGACTATTTCATATCGTTTGGCGAAGTTCTGGTTATTAAAGCCTCGCTTGGGCATCCGACGGAACAGCGGCATCTGCCCGCCTTCGTAAGTCGGACGTGCAAAGCTGCCGGCCCGGCTGCCCGAGCCCTTATGACCGCGTCCGCAAGTCTTGCCGTGACCCGTTCCACGCCCTCTGCCCAAACGTTTGCGCTTCTTGGAAGCACCGGCAACCGAAGTTATTTCATCGCTCAACATCTTATATATCACCGCCTTTTGACTGCTTCGATCTCAACGCCTCGAAGCATTTCTACAGCTTCTTTATTACGCAGTTTCGACAATCCGTCCATTACCGCCTTGACGACGTTCTTGGCCGACGTGCTGCCGTAGATTTTGGTCAGCACGTTGCGGACGCCCGCGTATTCGAGTACCGCACGCGCACTGGAGCCGGCGATTACACCGGTACCAGGGCTGGCCGGAAGCATCGTAATGCTCGTAGCCCGGCACTTACCGCTTACCTTGTGCGGCAGCGTACCGTCCAGCAGCGCGATCTCATGAAGGTTCTTCTTGGCGTCCTTAACCGCTTTTTCCACGGCCGGAGGGACTTCATTGGCTTTTCCGTAGCCTATACCCACGGTCCCGTTGCGGTCGCCCACGACCACCAATGCAGCAAAACTGAACCGCCGCCCGCCCTTGACCACCTTGGAGCATCGGTACACCTTAACTACGGTGTCCTCAAGCGGCTGCTCGCCCTGCATCGCCATTCTGATTTCTTCAGCCAACTGTTATCTCCAACTTCGTTTTACCTTTGCGTACCCATTTCCTAAAACACGAGCCCAGCCTCACGGGCGGCATCCGCAAGTGCCTTGACCCGGCCATGATAACGATACCTGTTACGGTCGAAACTCACGCGCTGAATGCCCACGCCCATCGCTTGCTTGGCGATCGCCCGTCCGACAGCGCCCGCGGCGGTAATATTGCCGCCGTTGGCGATCTCCGGCCGCAAAGCCTTGGACTTCGTGCTCGCCGAGGCCAACGTCACCCCCGCGTAATCGTCGATAATCTGGGCGTAGATATGTCGGCTCGTACGAAACACCGACAGCCGCGGACGCTCCGCGCTGCCGAATATTCGCTTGCGCGCCCGATACTTTCGCCTCAATCTGGCCTTTTTGATTTTTTCTGCCTGCATGTCTGTCGTTCCAACCTGTTAGTGTCCTGTCTGCCGCCTCACAAACCGCTGCGATGTTAGCCGCCCGACGTAAACGCCTTGCCGACCTTGCGGCGAACCACCTCGTCGGCGTACCTGATGCCTTTGCCCTTGTACGGTTCCGGAGGACGGACCTTCCGGATATCTGCTGCGAACTGTCCCAAAACCTGACGATCAGGACTTCGCAGTACAAATGACGCCGGAACATCATTGCCTCGGGTCGCGGCAACCTTGATCTCCAGCTTCACTTCACTCGGGATCTTCAATTCAATTGGATGGCAGTAGCCCACAGTAAGAACCAACTTGCCGCCCTGTTCTTTCACGTTGTATCCGGTACCGTAAATCTGCATCCACCGCTCGAAGCCCTGGCTGACGCCCGTGACCATATTCTGAAGCAGGGCCCGGGTGGTCCCGTGCATTGCCTTCTTATGACTGTTCTCGGCATCCGGGTTGTCTACCACGATCTGACCTGCCGCCTCGTCTACCTTGACTTCTATTGCGGAGTGGCATGCCAGTTCCAGAGTGCCCTGAGGCCCGGTAGCCTTGAGCGTACGACCCTTCTGTTCAATCTTTACGCCGCTCGGAATGGATATTGGTTTTTTTCCTATTCGACTCATCAGCTCACCGTGCAAATCAATTCGCCGCCGATATTCTCTTTGCGGCAGTTTCTGTCGCTCATAATGCCCTTGCTCGTGGACACGATCGCAATCCCCATGCCCCCGAGCACGTCCGGCAGGTCGCCCACCGAACTGTATCTGCGGCAACCCGGCTTGCTAACCCGCTGCAGTTCGCTGATCACGAAATCGCCTTCTTCCGAATACTTCAGGAGGATCCGAATCAAGCCCTGCTTGCCGTCGTCGATCCTGTCGTAATCGCAAATATATCCTTCATTCTTCAGAACCGCCGCCACGCCCTCACAGACCTTGGAGGCCCTGATCCTGACCTCTCTCTTGCCCGCTCGGCCGGCGTTGCGTATACGTGTCAACATGTCCGCTATCGGATCGCTCAGACTCATCTATTCTGCTCCGCTACAACCACTTGCAATCTAACTTACCAGCTCGCCTTCTTCACGCCCGGAATCTTGCCTTCGTTTGCCATGGTCCTGAAACAAATCCGGCAGATCATGAACTTACGGTAAACCGCATGGCTGCGCCCGCACAACTGGCATCGCGTGTACGCACGGCTGCGGTACTTCGGTTTCTTTCTGGCCTTGTTCTCCAGCGCCTTCGTCGACATTCTCAAACTCCGATACATTGCTCGGTCGTCCGGCGGAGCACGCCGCCGATCCGCCCGACTGAATTCTCTTATTCCCTGAACGGCATCCCGAACAATCGCAGAAGCTCTCGCCCCTCATCATCCGAGCACGCCGTGGTTACGAATGTAATGTTCATGCCCTGCGTGTTCTCGATTCTGCCCGGGTCGATTTCGGGAAATACACTCTGCTCCTGCAAGCCCATTGAATAGTTGCCTTGACCGTCGAAACTGTTCGGATTCAACCCGCGAAAGTCTTTCACCCGCGGTATCGCAAGATTGATCAGCCGATCCATGAACTCGTACATGCGATCGCGGCGAAGAGTCACCTTCACGCCCGTCTCCATCCCCTCCCGCAGCTTGAAGTTCGAGACGCTCTTCTTCGCCGCACATACCAGCGGCTTCTGCCCTGCGATAACCGTCATGTCACGAACTGCCGAATCGAGGAACTTCTTATCCGCTACGGCCTTGCCAACGCCCATCGACACAACAACTTTCACTACCTTCGGAACGGCCATAATACTCTTGTATTCGAACCGCTCCTGCATGCCAGGTACTATTTTTGACCGGTATATATCTCTCAGACGCGCCATCTCAAAACCTTCGCTTCAACTTTGTCCGGATCGACCTCTCAGCCCTTCTTTGCCTTCTGTACGACCGCAATCTCGCTGCCGTCAACCGCAACTTTTTTCTTCACGCC